>JBGPOI010000030.1:0-20154 GCA_041487975.1 Binatia bacterium
GCCGTGCAGTTTCACCCGGAATCCATTCTCACGCTTGGTGATGATCTTGGCCTACGCCTGATTCGCAATGTCGTTGCGTATCTGAGCCGATAGCCTCTGCCTGTCTTTTCCCTCTAAAGGGCTAGGGTGAGGGTTGTACACTGTTTCAGTCATATCGCATCCGGGTGCTGGAAAGTCGCTAGTGAAGTAAGTTTTCAGCAGTCAGCGGTCAGCATTCAGCTCAAGTCAGAGCACAGAATCGCGATCGGATAGGCAAAGCGGATCTTGTCCCCTTGCCGACGCACGTCCATTCCCAAGCCGTCGTTGTCTAGCGCCTCAACGAATATCTGGCGAATCTTGTCAGCGTCGCCCGGGTTCGGAAAGGAGCGTTGTAGCAGATCTTCGACTTCGCCCTCGAGACGGTAAAAAGTCTTACGGGGAGTAGGCAGCGCGGTTTGCCGGAAGAGCAGCTCCAACTCCGTCAGGGGCAGGCCACGAGCGTGCGAGGGGTCGCGCAGTTTTTCCATACGGTTATAGGCCGCTGCCTTCTGCGGATCGGGCGAGGCCATCACATCGATCACCACCACCTTACCATTTGGCGTGCAGACCCGTTTCATCTCCGCCAGGACGGCTTTGGGATCAGGAAAATGATGAAAGGCAAAACGCGAGGTAACGATCGAGAATGAAGCGTCGGGGTAGGGAAGGGGAAGCACGTTGCCCACTTGCCAGGTGACATTAGTCAGCCCCTTTTCCGTCTGCAGCGTCCGTGCCCGCTCGATCATCGCCGGGGTCAGATCAATGCCGGTGGCATGACGCACGACCTGGGCGAAGGCACACACCACCAGACCGGGACCGCACGCCACGTCGAGCATGGTATCGTCCGGTCGGACACTGGTGAACTCAACCAAAAGTTTGAGCGCCTCCTCGTCTTTGATGCCTGCCGCGGTAGCGAAAGGAATCGCCTGTTTGGTGAACTGGTCCAGAATGAGGTCTTGGTGGGTAGGCACGGAATCTTTCTCCTTATTCTGCTGTTCACCCTTCGATTGCGCTGACGCTACGCTCAGGGCGAACGGACAGAGGCTGTCGGCGGAGGAAAAACCGTTCGTGCTGAGCTTGTTGAAGCATGAACGGGTACAGATTCGGCAGCCTGTTATCTCGGGCTTTTACTCAGGGGTGCCTCTACCTCATAATCCGCATTCCGCAATCGTCTTAACCGAGTTTCTCCCGCACCAGCCGCCCCATCTCTTTGCAGCCGACCAGGCGACACTCAGGCTGGGCAATATCGGCGGTGCGATAGCCACTAGCCAAGACCGCGTCCACCGCGTTCTCGATTTCCTGCGCGGCTTGGTCCTGACCGAACGATAGACGGAGCATCAAGGCAGTAGACAGAATCGTGGCTAAGGGATTGGCTTTGTCCTGACCGGCAATATCGGGCGCGGTGCCGTGGATAGGCTCGTACAGGCCACGCTTCCCTTCGCCCAGCGAAGCCGAAGGCAGTAGCCCCATCGATCCCGCCAGCATCGAAGCCTCGTCGGTGAGAATGTCACCGAACATATTTTCAGCGGCGATCACATCAAAGTCACGCGGCCGGCGGATCAGGTGCATCGCCATGGAATCGACGAGAACGTCTTCGTACTGCACATCCGGGTAGTCCTTGGCGACCTCGTGTGCGACCTCACGCCACATGCGTGACGTGGCCATGATGTTGGCCTTGTCCACCGAAGTGAGCTTTTTACGCCGCTTGCGCGCCAACTCGAACGACGTACGCATGAGGCGGGCAACCTCACCTTCAGTGTAGAAAATCGTATCCACCGCTTCCCGCCCGGCGGCGCCCATCCGGCGCTCGCTGGGTCGGCCGTAGTAGACTCCGCCGGTCAATTCGCGCACCACCACCAGGTCCACCCCTTCCAGCACCTCAGGCTTTAACGTCGAAGAGTTCAGCAGGTGACGATTGACCTGCACGGGGCGCAGGTTGGCGAACAGGCCCAACTCCTTGCGCAGAGCGAGAATCGCCTGCTCGGGCCGGACGGAGGATTTGGGATCGTCCCACTTCGGTCCGCCGACCGCGCCGAGCAGCACGGCATCGCTGTCTTTGGCCAGGCGCAGGGCGGAATCGGTCAATGCCACGCCATGCGCGTCAATCGAACAGCCACCAGCCAACGCGCGCTCGCAGGCGAAGCTCGAGCCGGATCGTTTCTCTACAATTTTGAGGACTTCCAGTGCCTCGCCAATGACCTCAGGTCCGATACCGTCGCCGGCAAACACCGCTACTTTGTATGTCATTGTCACTCCTTGTTTTCTTGATTTCGCGGCTGCTCCGCAGCGCGCGTTGCGCGCACGTCTGTCCTCGGCTGCTTCTCGCGCGCATGGCGCACGCTACTCAGCACTCATTACTCGTTACTGGGTCAGGGTCCTTCCCGATGCAGACCGGCTTGATGGCCGTAGCGTTCGCGGTGCGCTAGCTTGTTGAGTGCGTTGATGAAGGCCAGCGCGCTAGCCATGATGATGTCGGTGTGTGAGCCCTGGCCGTTCACCGAGGTGCCGTTCTCGCGGATCATGCACGACACCTCACCCTGGGCATCAGTGCCGCCGGTGATCGACTTGACCGAGTAGCGTTCGAGCTTGGGTTCGATCCCGGCGATCTTAGCGATCACTTTATAACAGGCGTCCACCATGCCGTCTCCCGAAGCACTGTCGAGGAATTCCTCGCCATCGACTTTCATTTTGACCGTCGCATGGGGCACCGCCATGCTTGAGGAGGTCACATTGAGATAGACCAACTCGTATTTATCCGGCAGACGCACGGTCTCTTCGGTGACGATGGCAAGCAGGTCCTCGTCATAAACGTTTTTCTTCTTGTCAGCCAACGTCTTGAAACGCTCAAAGGCTTTGTTCATGTCCGTGCCGGTGTAGTCGATGCCGAGTTGTTTCAGGCGATCGATGAACGCGTGCCGTCCGGAGTGTTTGCCCAAGACCAGTTTATTGCTGTCGAGACCGACGTCTTGTGGCTGCATGATCTCGTAGGTCAGCTTGTACTTCAGTACGCCGTCCTGATGAATGCCGGCCTCATGGGCAAAAGCATTAGCGCCGACGATCGGTTTGTTTTGCGGTACACTGAGGCCGGTAATCTGCGCCAACAACTGACTGGAAGGATAGATCTGTTCAGTGACAATGTTAGTCTTGACCGCAGCGAACACATCTTCGCGGGTCTTCATCGCCATCACCACCTCCTCCATCGAGGTGTTGCCGGCGCGTTCACCAATGCCGTTGATGGTGCACTCGACCTGGCGAGCGCCGTTCTCGATGGCGGCCAGTGAGTTGGCGACGGCCAACCCCAGGTCGTTGTGGCAGTGGGCACTCCAGGTCACCGTCTTGCCGCCCGGCACGTTCTCGCGCAGAAACTTGAACAGGGCGCCGTATTGATGGGGAATCGCGTAACCGACGGTGTCAGGCACGTTGATGGTCACCGCGCCGGCCTTGATCGCCTCCCCGAAAATCTGCACCAGGTATGCGAGATCGGTCCGTGAGGCGTCCTCGGCCGAGAATTCGATGTAGTCGAGATATTTCTTGGCATAGCTGACCGCCCAGACGGCGGCGTCCAGCGCTTCCTGACGGCTCATCATCAGCTTGTGCTTGAGGTGGATATCCGAGGTAGCAATGAAGATGTGCAGACCAGGATGTTTGGCCTTTTCCACCGCCTTGATGGCTCGGACCACATCGGCCTCTTTCGTGCGCGCGAGACTCAGGACAATTGGCGAGGTGGCGAGTTCGGAGACCCGTTGCACGGACTCAAAGTCCCCGTCCGAAGAGGCGGCGAACCCGGCCTCGATGACATCCACATTGAGCTTCTCCAGTTGACGGGCGACCATGACCTTCTCCTCGATGTTCATGGTCGCGCCGGGCGACTGTTCGCCGTCGCGCAACGTGGTGTCGAAAATCTTGACGATCTGCCGTTCCATAAGTCCTCCTTCTTCGGAGTCGCCAAATAAAAAGGGCTGCGAGTTGACCCGCAGCCCTCCAAAAACAGCAGAGGCCACGGGCTCATGCTCCCGCCCGTGGCCTCCGAGAATCGTTCGCGTCGTTACGCGCTCCTCTCGGACCCACCAGGCGGGGTACTAAGCAGTAGGCCCAGAAGGAGGCCCAGCGTCCCCAGCAAGAGTCCGAGAGAAACGTGATGTGTCATGGCCCCCCTCTATAACGAACTTTCCTCATCGCTGTCAAGAGGGCGAAGCGGTTGGCGTGACCCCGCTCGCGACTCGGGAGCCGCGACCTGGAGGGTTCTTTTCTGCCAGAGGCGTCCCAGAGCGCGTGCCGGACCGGAGAAGGCATAGAGAGAGAAAATGCTGAAGAGCATGATCTGCGGCTCGGCAATAGCCAGGCTCATCACCATGATGCCCAAGATGAGGATCCAGAAAGGTCCGCGATGGCGAAGGTGTAACTCTTTGAAGCTGTAGTATGGGATGGTACTGACCATCAAAACCGCCAAAGTGTAGATCAGCAGCAGCAGCGTGATGTGTTTATTGGTCGCGCCTTCCCCGCCGAGGAAATAATACATCAGGATAGTAGTCGCCACCACGGCCGCGGCCGCGGGAATCGGCAGACCGACGAAGCTGTGTTTATCGACGATCTCGACCTGCACGTTAAAACGCGCCAGGCGCAGAGCGCCGCAGATCACATAGAGTGAAGCAGCCAACCAGCCCCACGGTCCCCAGGGTTCCAGCGCCCAGCGATGGGCGAGCACGCCAGGGGCCACGCCAAAGGCAACCAGGTCTGAGAGGGAATCGTACTCGACCCCGAAGTGGCTGGAGGTTTTCGTCATCCGTGCCACTCGTCCATCCAGGGCGTCGAAAACCTGCGCGACCAGGATGGCAATCGCCGCCAACAGATAATCTTCTCTGATGGTCGAAATAATGGAGTAGAACCCACAGAACAAGCCGCCGGAAGTGACGAGATTAGGCAGGACATAGACACCCCTGCGGATACGCAGAGGTGGGGCCATCTTCCTGCGCCCGGGCAGCACACGAATCCGGTTGCGCAACGAATTCATAGATATATACCAATCACGGTTTCACCTGCCTTGACGCGTTGTCCGACCTGGACTCTGAGTGTGACTTCCGCTGGACAATAGAGATCTACCCGCGAGCCTAACATGATCATGCCGTAGCGATGCCCCCGGCGGACGCGGTCCCCGCCTTTCAGGGCACAGACGATCCGCCGCGCCAGCATGCCCGCGACCTGGACCAAGACGATCCGCCGACCCTGCGCATCCTCGATGGTCACCACATTCTGTTCATTGACCTCCGCGGCCCTGGCGGCAAAAGCCGGACGAAACTTGCCTGGCTGATACTGTACGGAGATGACCTTGCCCGTCACTGGGACACGGTTCACATGGACATCGAGCGGCGACATAAAGATGCCGATGCGCGTGGCTGGGGCGGAAAGAAAGGGTTCTTTCCGCATATTCTCTTCCACGGTCACTACACGGCCATCGGCAGGAGCAAGGATGAGACGGTCATCCGCGAGGGCGGTACGGTCGGGGTCACGAAAGAAGAACGCGACAAAGAGTGTCAGCAGCAGCAGCAGCAACCCGGCCGTCTGAAAACCGAGCAGATTCAGAGTCAAAGATGCGACACCGAGACCGAAGATGCGGGGGTAACCCTCACGGGCGAAGTGCATGATAGAGACTTGAGACTTGAGACTTGAGGTTTGGGAGGGAAGGCGGAGACTAGTCTCTAATCTCTAGCCTCCAGCCCCTAGTTCCTAGTTTTTTGCCTTATCCACTAAGCGATTCTGCTGCAGCCAGGGCATCATCGCCCGCAGCTTGGCGCCAACTATCTCAGCCGCATGGTTCTCTCCCTCGCGCCGCAGTTCACGGAAGTGCGGCAGGCCGACCCGGTACTCGGTGATCCACTCGTCGGCGAACTTCCCGGATTGGATGTCGGCCAGGATCTTTTTCATCGCTTCGCGAGCTTCCGGACCAATGACCTTATTCCCCCGCGTCATGTCGCCGTACTCGGCGGTATTGCTGATCGAGTAATGCATGTTCGAGATGCCGCCTTCGTAAACGAGATCGACGATCAGCTTCATCTCGTGGATACATTCGAAATAGGCCATCTCTGGCGCATATCCGGCTTTGACCAGGGTTTCGAAGCCAGCGCGCATCAACTCGGTGAGCCCGCCACACAGGACCGACTGTTCACCGAATAAATCGGTCTCCGTCTCTTCGCGAAAATTGGTTTCTAGTACCGCTGCCCGGCCACCACCGATGGCTGACGCATAAGCCAGAGCGATCTGTTTGCTGTTCCCCGAAGGGTCTTGGGCCACGGCAATCAGGCACGGCACTCCTTTGCCCTTCTCGAACTCGCTGCGCACGAGATGCCCAGGCCCTTTGGGCGCGACCATGAAGACGTTCACGTCCGCAGGCGGCACGATTTTCTTGAAGTGAATGTTAAAGCCGTGCGCGCAGGCGAGGTACTTACCCGGTTTGAGACCCATGCGGATGTCGGACTCGTACATCTCGCTTGCCACCTCATCGGGAGTGAGAATCATGATGATGTCAGCTTCGGCTGCGGCCTGGGCCACCTCTTTCACAGAGAAGCCAGCGTTCTCGGCCTTGGCCCAGGAAGAACTGCCTTGCTTGAGACCGATCCGGACATCCATCCCACTGTCGCGTAGGTTGAGCGCATGGGCGTGGCCCTGGCTGCCATACCCGATGATGGCGATCTTCTTGTTCTTCAACAGAGAGAGATCCGCATCTTTGTCGTAATAGATATTCATGCTGCCTTCTCCTTGTGCGTTTTCCCCTTGAATTCCACTGTTTCCCCTCTGCCGGAAGAAGCCGACAGGACCTGCGTGCCGCGATGCATGGCGACCTTGCCGGTGCGGACGATCTCCTTAACACCGAGCGGCTTCAGCAAGTTGAGTATCGCATTGATCTTCTCCTCGGTGCCGGTCACCTCGACCACGTAGGAACGCAGGTCGACGTCGATCACCTTGGCGCGGAAGATGTCAACGATGTTCAGCACTTCACTACGAGTGCGCTCATCGGCCGCGACCTTGATGAGCGCCATTTCGCGCTCGACGTGCGCGGCCTCCTGAAAGTCGATGACCTTGATGACGCAGACCAGCTTGTTGAGCTGCTTGGTGATCTGTTCGACGATCTGATCATCCCCATCGGTCACCAACGTGATGCGCGAGACCGACGGGTCCAAAGTCTCGGCAACCGAGAGGCTCTTAATGTTAAAGCCCCGTCCGCTAAAGAGGCCGGAAACCCGAGCCAGGACACCGAATTCATTTTCGACCAGAATAGAGATGGTGTGGCGCATGAACCCTCATATACGGGGCAAGGTGGACTGCAGAAGAGAAGAGGGACATGCCCCACCACCGCCCGAGCCCCACCGGGCCTGCCAAAGAACCGAGAGGGAGAACTCCTTCAGGCGGCAGCCTGGCGGTAACGGGCAAGGATCTCCATCATTCGGTCCTTCCCCGCCAACTTCTGTTTCTGGATCCGTTTCTGTTCGACCTGTTCCTCTTCAGTCAAGTAGGATTTTTGCCTCAGTTCTTCCAGTCGCTGTTTCAGTTCGACATGTTCGTCATAGTGCCGACGTAACTCAGGATCGGCGTCGCTCAGAGAACGAATCAGGGCTTCTTCTTTGATTTCCATAATCCCCCCTGAAAGAAGAGAAACACAAAGACTGTAATACAGGCGAACTCAGCTTGTCAACGTCAGTAGGGAAGACCAGGAGGGCGTATCGTGATACGCCCCTGTACGCTTGGGGCAGCTCTTCATTCCGTTTGCCTGTAATTCCTTGGCCTCGCCACGCCCCTGCTTTGCCGTAGCGGGGCACGATACCGCTTTTGTTTGGTGCCTCTCCGCCGGCGTGTAAAGGCCGGGCTTCTCTATCGCGCATGTTCGGCCTGGGTCTGCTTGGCCTCTTGGATGATTTTCTCAACCAGGTGGTGTGGCACTTCCTCGTAGTGCGAAAACTCCATCTGGAACGTCCCGCGACCGCTCGTCATCGAGCGCAAGTCGGGCGCGTAGGTCAGAACCTCAGACATAGGGACCGCTGCCTTGATGAGCTGATTGTTTCCCTTGGCGTCCACACTGAGCAAGCGGCCGCGTCGCCGGTTGAGGTCGCCGGTAATGTCGCCAATGTACTCTTCAGGGATGGACACCTCCATGATCATGATCGGCTCGAGTAAGACAGGCCTGGCCTTTTCGATGGCGTTCTGCACGCCCAGCGACCCGGCGATCTGAAACGCCAAGTCCGAGGAATCCACTTCATGATACGAGCCGTCGAACAAGATGACCCGCATATCCACCAGGGGATAGCCGGCGAGGAAGCCCTTAGTCAGAGCGTTGACCACGCCCTTTTCGACTGACGGGATGTACTGCCGGGGAATAGATCCGCCTTTGATTTCATCGACAAACTCAAATCCTTTGCCACGCGGCAGAGGTTCGATCTTGATCCAGGTGTCGCCGAACTGACCGCGTCCACCGGTCTGTTTCTTGAGCCGTCCCTGGGCTTCGGCTTTGCCGTTGATCGTCTCACGATAAGGGACTTTCGGCGCCTTGAGTTCGACCTCAACCCCGTATTTGCGTTTGAGTTTCTCGACGACGACTTCAATGTGAAGCTGCCCAGCACCAGAGATGAGGATCTCATTGGTCTGCGCGTCGCGGCCGACCTTGAGCGCCAGATCTTCTTCGCCGAGGCGATGCAAGGCCGTGGTGATCTTTTCTTCGTCTCCGCGCGACTTGAGTCCGAGGGCGAAGGAGATGACAGGAGCAAAATCCACCAGCGGTGCGAAGACCACCGGCGCTTTTTCGTCACACAACGTATCGCCGGTGTGCGTCTCTTTGAGCTTGGCTACGGCGATAATCTCGCCCGGCAGGGCTGAGGTGACCGGCTGTTGCTTTTTGCCGTCCAAGTGGAAGATCTGACCCAAGCGCTCCTTGACGTCTCGCGTCGAGTTGTACACGACCGAATCGCTATCTACTTTGCCGGAGCAGATACGGAACACCGACAACCGGCCGGTTGGAGATTCCAGGGTCTTAAACACGTGTGCCGAGAAAGGCGCAGCCGGGTCGGGCGGGCGTTCGGCCGGGGCGTGGGTTTTGGGGTGGGTGCCGGCAAGCGGCTCGCGCTCGGCCGGTGAGGGCAGATAATCGACAATGGCATCAAGGAGCAACTGTATGCCGGCGACCCGCAAACCGGAGCCGCACAGCACCGGGAACAGACGACCGGACACCACTCCCTCACGCAAAACTTGCTTCAGTTCTTGAGAACTGATCTCGCTGCCTTCCAGATAACGGGTGAGCAGGTCGTCGTTCATCTCGGCGACGGCTTCGACGAGCTTTTCGCGGTACTCGTCCGCTTCGGCTTGGACTTCAGCCGGGATGTCTTGCTCCTGCACGGCGCCGTTGTCCCCCTGGAAAATCAGCGCCTTCATGGACAGGAGGTCCACAACTCCGCGAAAATGCGTCTGGCTGCCGATGGGTACCTGGATGGCCACCAGCTTGCCATCCAGCACTTTGCTCATCTCGCCGAGCGCTTTCTCCAGCGAACCTTCTTCACGGTCCATGCGGGTCAAATACACCAAGCGAGCAAGGCGCAGCTCGTTGGCCCAGCCCCAGATTCGTTCACTCTCAACTTTGAGGTGTCCGGTGGGGTTACCGACGAAGACCGCGCTCGTCATCGCTTCCATCGCGTAGCGCGTTTCGGGAAGAAAATTGGCGTACCCTGGCGGATCAACCAGGAAGAAGTCGTGTCTTTTCCACACGAGCGTGTGAAAGGCTGTCGAGAGGGTAATTTTGCGGCGGACTTCCTCGGGTTCAAAGTCAAACGCCGAACTGCCGTCATCGACCCGACCCAGGCGGGTGGTGGCGCCAGTCGCATAAAGCAACGCCTCTGCCAGGGATGTCTTACCCGCTCCGCCTTCAGCCAGGAACCCGACAGTTCTGATGCGGCGGATGTCGTCAACAGCCATAGTACCCTCCTTACAACATAAGTAATGAGGACTGAGTGCTGAGGACTGAGTCACTGCAATTGCAGAACGATGAATGATGAACGATGAATGACGAACTGGATTCTTCTCATTTTCGTTTTCTCCCATTCATCATTCCGCGTTCTGCGTTCATCGTTTTTTCTCGGTCCTTATTGCTCAGTCCTGCTCTCACTGATTCCTTTCGTAGAGAATCCGCAGCCCTTCCAGGGTGAGGAACTCGTCTACTTCTTCGATCCGCGCGGACTCTGAGGCGATCAACTGGGCAAACCCGCCCGTGGCGATCACCCGTGCCTTGACCTTGTGTTCTTTTTGGATGCGCTCGATCATGCCATCCACCAGAGACGTGTACCCGAAAAAGATGCCCGACTGAATGGCATGGACCGTGTTGCGGCCGATGACCTTCGGTGGTTTGACCAACTCGACCCGATACAGTTTCGCCGTCTTGTGATACAGAGCGTCGAGGGAAATGCCAACCCCGGGCACAATCGCTCCACCAAGGTACTCTCCGGCTGCGGTGACAAAGTCAAAGGTTGTAGCCGTGCCAAAATCCACCACGATGGTTACGTTATGGTAACGCTCATAGGCGGCCACGGCGTTGACGATGCGATCGGCGCCGACCTCACGCGGGTTGTCATAGAGGATCGGCATGCCGGTCTTGACCCCCGGTCCCACGATCAAGGGATGCAGGCGGAAATATTTCTGCGCCAGTTCTTCCATGACATTGTTCATCGGCGGCACGACACAGGATACCGCGATGCCTTGGACTGCGGAAAATATCAACTCGTAGGCCGAGAACAGGCTGCGCAACAGCACGCCGTACTCGTCGGCGGTGCGCTCGGCCTCGGTGAGCAGCCGCCAATGCTGAGTCAGCTTCTTCCCCTGATAGAGCCCGATCACAGTGTGGGTGTTGCCCACGTCAACAGCGAGGATCATGATCTTACTCCGTGTGTATATCCCCCAACCACGGTAACGTCTCCAGCCAGCAGCCGGCGCGGCGTTCCGTTGTCTCCCTCTCGCAGCAAGAGGGCGCCATCACTATCGAGTCCCAGCACCGTGCCTGCCACGGTCCCGTCGGGAGCCGCCACCGCGATCTGCTGCCCCATCATCCAGGCGGCATAATGTTCCCAGGCGGGCCGTAGTGCCGAGAAGCCTCCTTCTAGCCATAGAACGTACAATTTCTCAAGGTGGGTCAATAACGCGGCTGTAAAAGCGGAGCGATCAACCAGCCGGCCACCGGCCAGGAACAGGGACGAAGCTTTCTCACGCAGTTCCTCGGGAAAGGCGCTCAGCGGCGCGTTGAGGTTCACGCCAATGCCCAACACCACCGCGCGCAACGTGCCGGTCTCGGTTTGCATCTCGGCGAGGATGCCGCAGACTTTCTTTCCCCCGACCAGGACATCGTTCGGCCACTTGATTGCAGGCGTGAGGTCGCAGACCTGGACAATTGTATCCGCCACCGCCACCGCCGCCAGCAGGTTCAATTGCGGGACCGTCACCGCAGGGACTGGGGGGCGGAGAATCGCCGAGAGATACAGATTCACTCCGGGTGGGGAAATCCAGTTTCGTCCCAACCGCCCTTTGCCGCCGCTTTGGGAGTCCGCAATGACCACTGTTCCTTCGGACGCGCCTTCGCGAGCAAGCCGCCCAGCATAGGTGTTAGTCGAGTCGATAGTGTCAAAGAAGTGCAGAGGCTTACCGAGAAACCGGGTCTGCAACTGGCGAGAAAGAGTCGCAACAAATCTCGAGTCCACGGGATCGCTCATGATTTCCGACTCCGACTCTTAGATTTTGAACTGTGAACCTTGAACTGTGAACCTTGAACGCCGAGTGACATACTCAGATCCGCCGCCGGCGCCGAGTGGGTCAGCGCGCCAACCGAAATGAAATCCACCCCGGTTTCCGCCACTTCGCGCACCCGCTCCAGGCTCATATTGCCCGACGCTTCGAGCAGCGCCCGGCCGTTTACCAACCGCACCGCCTCACGCATCTGCGGGGTAATCATGTTATCGAGCAGGATCATGTCGGCACGCGCATCCAGGGCTTCTTGCACCTCGGGCAAGGAGGTGCACTCGACCTCAATCCGCAACAAAGCGGAAGCACGGCTGCGCGCCTGACGGACCGCTGCGCCAACTCCGCCGCACACAATGATGTGGTTATCCTTGATGAGAACACCGTCGTCCAGGCCCAGGCGGTGATTCGTTCCGCCCCCCTGAGTGACGGCGTATTTATCGAGTAGACGAAAGCCTGGCAGAGTTTTGCGCGTGTCGATGATTGTACATGCCGTACCGGCCACGGCAGCGACAAACTGTCGCGTCAGTGTGGCCACACCGGAGAGGTGCTGAAGGAAATTGAGCAGAGTACGCTCGGCGATCAGTAGGGCCGCGGCGTTGCCCCAGAGTTCTAGCACCACTGCGTCTTGCTTCACCGCGCTGCCTTCGGCAACGAACAGGCGTACGCCGGCGGCGGGGTCGACGATCTTAAGGATTTGCTCCACAAGTGGCAGACCGGCGATGGTCAGGTCGGCTTTGGCGGTGATTTTTCCCTCGGCAGTGCGGTCGGAGGGAATCGTGGCCAGAGTAGTGACATCGCCACGGCCCAAATCTTCTTCCAGCGCCATAGCGATGAGACGAGTGACAGCAGGATGATTGAACGGGTGCATGATTGCGGCATGAAATTGTCGAATGGTTTTTTCTCCAGGTTCCGAATCCTAGCAGAGATCACGGAAGCCTAGCCAGGGGTCCCTTGAGACAAAACAGCGCGGGGAAGGGCGCTCCTCCCTAGGGTTTCTCTCAGAGCGCCAGGCTGAAGGAGAGAGCTTCCTGTTTCGTGACTGGGGATGCGGCTGTCGCTCACCGACTACGACGAGGCGATTGTGTTGCCTATAGGCGTCGGATAAGAACTGCGACAACGTGAAAAAAATGGAGAAACACAGGAGCAGATATGCCATTACCGCAGCCGAGCGCCTTGGCCATTTCCAGGCTCGGGCCGTGTCGTTTTCCTTCTCCATTGCAGGAACGCGGACAGCGGTTTGTCGATGACACTCACCGTGTGCTGGCAAGTGCCGATACCTGCGACCTGCAGACCTTTCTGGAGGCAGGGCAGATGCCGCCTGCCTTTGAACTGGCTGGGCCGCGCTCGCAGATCTTTTTCGATCCGGCTGCGCTCACGTGCGGCATCGTTACCTGTGGAGGGATCTGTCCCGGCCTCAACAATGTGATCCGCTCGGTGGTCCTGACTCTGACCTATGCGTATGGTGTGCGGCGGATTTTGGGATTCCGCTACGGCTACGCTGGCCTCTCGTCCAAGAGTAGGTACGAACCTCTCCGGCTGACGCCCGAGGCGGTCGAGGCGATCCACCAGCACGGCGGCACCCTCCTGGGGTCGTCCCGCGGCCCGCAGGAGATCGACGACATGATCGACACCTTGGTACGCTACAATGTGGGGATTCTCTTCACTATCGGTGGGGACGGGACGCTGCGTGGGGCCTCCGCACTCAATCAGGAGATCAGGCGCCGGAACCTGCCGATCAGTGTCGTCGGCATTCCCAAGACCATCGATAACGACTTGGACTGGATCCAACGCAGCTTTGGTTTTACCACCGCGGTGGCGGCCGCCACGCAAGCGATCCTGGCCGCTCACACCGAGGCCCGCGGCGCGTGGAACGGCATCGGCTTAGTCAAGCTGATGGGGCGACACTCGGGGTTCATCGCGGCGCACGCCAGTCTCGCGAATCCTGACGTCAATTTCTGTTTGGTCCCGGAGGTGCCCTTTACTCTCGCCGGAGACGGAGGGTTTCTGCAGCTCCTGGAGCAACGGTTGGCGAACCGGCACCATGCGGTGATCGTCGTGGCGGAGGGAGCGGGACAGAATATACTCCAGGATCCCGCCCATCAGGAACGGGACGCTTCGGGAAATCTCCGGCTGAAAGACGTGGGCACCTTTCTGCGTGACCAGATCGTGCACTACTGCGCCGCGCGCGGCATAGAAGTGACGATTAAATATATCGATCCCAGCTACATCATTCGCAGTCTGCCTGCCAATGCGCTCGACTCGGAGTTCTGTCTGATCTTGGGGCAGCATGCCGTCCACGCCGGCATGGCGGGGCGCACCGCTATGGTCGTGGGGCACTGTAATCAGCGGTTCACGCACCTGCCGATTGCGCTGGTCACCACCCACCGCAAACAACTCGATCCGCAAGGGGCCGAATGGTACTGTGTCCTGCAATCAACCGGGCAGCCGGCCGTGATGGTGGGGAAACGGGCTCATTGACGTATGGAAGATAGGAGAGAGGAACGATGCCGCGTCTTTCCCCACCTGCCCCCAAGCTTGTCATCCTGTGAGGGAGAACCGAGCACGGTTGAGAGGACCACAACGCATGCTTGAAACAGCAGAAATCGGGAACCAGGTCCCCAAGGAGGAGTATGAGGCGCAGGTACCGCAGCTCCGCGTCGATCTTGTCAACGTGCAGTACGATCTGCGCACTGCCGACTTCTCCACCCTGGTGTTGATTGCCGGTGATGATCGCCAGGGCTGCAATGATATTGTCAACGTGCTTCACGAATGGATGGATGCGCGCTATTTGGACACCCATGTTTTCGGCTCCTTTACCGACGAGGAACGCGAGCGCCCGCGCTTCTGGCGTTACTGGCGCACCCTCCCGCGTCAGGGGCAGCTCGGCCTCTACGTCGGCGCTTGGGCGAGCAATGTGGTCGCCGATCGGGTACTGAAAAAGATCACCGATAACGGGTTCGAGCGGCGCATGACTCACATCGAGCAGTTCGAGCAAGCTTTGGTGGATGACGGCGCGCTCGTCTTGAAGTTCTGGCTGCATCTGCCCAAGCAGAAGCTCAAGAAGCGTCTCAGGCAGGCCAAGAAGCATCCCAAGCAGGGGTGGCGGGTTGACGAGCAGGAGGGGCGGATCTACGACCTCTACGATGAGGCCTTGCCCGTCGTCGAGCGCCTGATTCGCAAGACCAGCAGCGGCAATGCTCCCTGGCACTTGGTTGAGACGACCGATGCACGCTATCGCAACCTGACAGTGGCCAGGACGATCCGCGACGGTATCACCGCACGCTTGGCCACTTTGCTGGCCGCCAAGCGCAAGCGTGAAAAACGTGCGGCACGTCAGGTCTCAGTACCCGACTTGGGAAGTAGCGTTCTCGAGTCCGTCGATCTTTCCGTAAAACTGCCGTGGGAAAAATACCGGGAGACGCTGGATGAACTGCAGGGCCGTTTGCGCCGTCTCTCGGAAGGGGCCCGGGAGACGGGGGTCTCCAGTGTGCTCGTGTTTGAGGGGTGGGACGCCGCGGGCAAAGGCGGTGTTATCCGGCGGATCACTAACGCGATGGAAGCGGCCGACTACCGGGTTGTTCCCATCTCCGCTCCCAGCGAAGAGGAGAAAGCGCATCACTACCTGTGGCGCTTCTGGCGTCACCTGCCGCGAGCGGGGAGCATGCTGATTTTCGATCGCAGTTGGTACGGGCGCGTCCTGGTCGAGCGGGTTGAGGGCTTCGCGTGCGCCGACGAGTGGCAACGCGCTTACTCGGAGATCAATGACTTCGAGGAGCAGCTCGTCGAGCACGGCATGGTGGTCCTCAAGTTTTGGCTGCACATCGACCCCAGCACCCAGCTGCGCCGCTTCAAAGAGCGCGAGAAGACCCCGTACAAGAAGTACAAGATCACCCACGACGACTACCGCAACCGTGAACAGTGGAACGCCTACGTCACCGCGGTGAACGAGATGGTTGTGCGCACCAGTACGGAGATCGCCCCCTGGCGGATCGTGGCGGCGAACGACAAACGCTGGGCCCGTGTCGAGGTGCTCAAGGCTGTGTGCCAAAGCCTGAAACGACTGGTGAAATCTGCCTAATGCAATGCCAATGAGCAGTGTTGCGATATTGGTGTAGGGGCGCACAGCTGTGCGCCCCTACAAGGAAGGCAGATGCGCTGACTCTTGCCAGTGACTAAATGCACAACATGTCTTCTGGATATGCACTAGGAAGGTCCGCGACCAAAGACTGGCGCGACCTGAATAACAGACCTTGACCGAGGTGCGCATTTAGTGGTTTCCTATCAATATTACAGAGCGAATGACTGTGTTGATGTCTCACACGCAAGTGACCACTGAGGAAGCCCGAGACATTGGCACCCAGCCGTTCAGCGGAAAGTGTTTTGCCTATGAAAAGTCGCGGCCCTTCACCCACGCACGGGAGTTCGCCCACCGCTTCTCTGTTCGTCCCTAATCGCTTCAAGGGAAAACTGATCGTTGTCGAAGGCATCGACGGGTCGGGCAAATCCACCCAGATGTCTCTGCTGAGCCACTGGCTGCGTTCGCAGATGATCGCCGTGGCGTTCAGTGAATGGAACTCCTCTCCCCTGGTCCACGAAACCATGCAGCGGGGCAAAAAGAAGAAGATGTTCACTCCCACGACGTTCAGTTTGCTCCACGCGACGGATTTCGCCGACCGCATGGAACGCTACATTCTGCCGCTCCTCAAGGCGGGGGCGGTCGTGTGCGCGGATCGCTACGCCTACACGGCCTTTGCCCGTGATGTAGCGCGCGGAGTCGATCGCCAGTGGGTACGCAATCTGTACAGCTTTGCGCTGCGGCCGAACCTGAGTTTCTATTTCCGCGTCCCTTTGGAGGTGGCGCTTGGCCGCATTCTGGGCGGTCGCAATGCCATCAAGTACTACGAAGCCGGCATGGACCTGGGACTCAGCCATGACGTCGAAGAAAGCTTCCGCATTTTCCAGGGCCGGATCCTTAATGAGTACGAGGCCATGACACCGGAGATGGGCTTTCACGTGATCGATGCCACGCTGTCGATTGAAGCGCAGCAGCAACAGATGCGAGACATCGTACAGAAGAAATTGGGCAAGAGCTTGCAAGCCGTGGCTTTGCGGGGCTGGGAGCGAGGGACACCAAGTGTCGATGAAACCACTGCAGTTCTATAACACGGCCTTGCCGAGCGTGGACTGCTCGGAGTTGCAAGGAACATTGATCGTCATCGAAGGGCCGGATGCGGTGGGCCGCTCGACGCAGGTGACGCGTCTGCGCCAATGGCTGGAACAGGAAGGACATGCGGTCCTTGATACGGGCATGGCGCGCTCGGCCCTGGCCGCGAAGGGGATTAAACAGGCCAAAGAAGGGAACACCCTGGGGCCGGTGACCATGACGTTGTACTACATCACCGATTTCGCCGACCGTCTCGAAAATGAAATCATTCCCGCGCTACGGGCCGGCTTTGTGGTGTTGACGGACCGTTATATTTTTTCCATCATCGCGCGCGCGATTGCCCGCGGAGAGGATCGCCACTGGATCGAAAAAGTCACCGGCTGTGCGTTGATCCCGCACGCAGTGTATTACCTGCGGGCGGAAGTGAAAGACCTGGTTTCTCGCGTGGTGCGAGGTCGAGGCGCCTTCGACTACTGGGAAAGCGGTATGGACATGCGGTTCGGCAACAATATGTACGACAGCTTCGTGCGTTATCAAACGCGACTGATTCGCGCGTTGGATCAGATGGCCACAAAGTACGGATTCGCGACGCTGGACGCGGCCAAGCCGTCGGACGTTATCTTCCAGGAGTTACAGAGCCAGATCGTTCGCCTCGGACTGCAGAAAGTAGGGACGAGCCTGGAGACCAACGGAGCGGCGATCCCCATCGACTACGCTGGTTCCGCAGCGCGTCAGAAACCCCCCCGCTCTGCCTCGCCACGCAAACACTAGTCAGGGTTAAGGATCCCGCTCCTGTGTATGGAAGTGTACCTTCTAAGACATGGCATCGCCGAAAAAACTGCGCCAGGTGGCTCGGATGCCGAACGGGCATTGACCCAAAAGGGACGACAGAAATTACGCCAGGTGCTACGCCTGGCGCGTGGCGCGGTAGTCAACCCGTCGTTAATTCTGACGAGTCCCTTGGTCCGCGCCGTGCAAACGGCCGAAGTGGCCGCCGAGATTTTTGCATACCGGCACGAAGTGGTCCGGACCGACGCGCTGCTGCCGACCGCATCTCCCCAAGAAGTGTGGCAAGAGCTGCGTTCACACAAGAATGAACCAGAACTGCTCCTGGTGGGACACGAGCCGTTGCTGAGCCAAGCAGCCAGTCACTTGCTGGGTACCCCAGGTCTGCACCTCGAGCTGAAAAAAGCTGGGCTGGTGCGGCTGAGCCTTGACAGATTCGGTCCTCAGCCATGTGGTGTCTTAAAATGGCTGCTGACGCCCAGGGTGGCTCTTCTGTAAGTCCAGTTCCCAGCGGTGGGAGTGCCGGCCGAATTGCAGGAGCCTATGGACAAAAAGCTCAGGTCCCTGACGATCGAAGAATACGCCCGCGCCCAAACCGAGGCGCTGCTTGAGCGGCTGGCCTGGCAGGTCAGTCATACCGCGAAACGTTGTGACCCTGAATCGATCCACGATCTCCGCGTGGAAGTTCGCCATCTGACCAACTGCCTGCGCGTCTTCAAACAATTCTTTGCCAAACCGGAACGTAAGGAGATTCAGCACCAGCTCCAAGTTCTCAGGAAACTCGCCGGTGAGGTTCGCAACCGAGATATCGCGCTCGAGGTACTGGCGTCAGTTCTCGGTGCGCAGGACGAGGATCTGACAACCCAGCTCGCGAAAGAGCGCAAGCAAGCAGAAGGAGAGTTAGTGAAGGCACTCCACCGCTGGACCCGACGGAATCTCTTCCGCAAGTGGCGGGGGAAACTGGAGCTGTGAGCCGTGGCCGACAAAATAAAATTTTCCTGGACGGCTGAGCAGAGTTCCATACAAAACGCCGCCGAGGTCCTACCCCTGCTCGCCGCCGCCTTCTTTGCGCAAGGCAGAACGTTGACGGCGCAAGCGGCACCCGAGGCCCTTCATGCCTTTCGTATTCAGACGAAGCGTTTTCGCGATACGTTGGAACTGTTTCAGCCTTGCTACAATCGCCGTCTGGAGCGCCTGCTCAAATTGCTCCGGGAACTGCAACAAACTCTTGGTGAATTGAACGACCTCGCCGCGACGCGCAGACTGTTGGTAGACCGCGGTCGCGAAAAATCCGGACAGAACCTCTGCGATAAACTGGACGCGCGGATTGCGGAAAAGACTGACCAATTCTTCTCCGTCTGGCGGGAGCCCTTCGCGCGTGAGGACGAAGCGCGTCGCTGGATCGATTACCTGGCTGGGGGAGCGGTCCGTCCGACCGGATCTGTTCACTAGACCGGCCAGCGGTAAAGAGCCGTCTGGTCACTGTCAGGAGCAAAGGGTTGGTTGTGACGACCTCCGCCGCTTGAGTCGTAGAGGCAACCACAGGGGGTTGCCTCTACACGAAGAGGACCGATAAGTAATCGGGAATTTCCGGAAGTCGCAATTACAGACCGTAGACCCGGGCCACGTTTTCTCCGATCACTTTCTGGCGGGTTGACGCAGACATCGGTTCGACCAGCTCCCGCAGTTCTTCCATGTAGTCGCCAGTGTGGTCAAAGTGAGGGAAGTCTGACGCCCAGAAGAATTTGTCCGCACCCACAAACTCTACCTCATTGCCAAACGCCTTTTCGTCGGGGTCGCCGGAGATCCAACACTGACGATAGAAGTAATAGCTTGGCTTCTCCTTGAGCGGGACCGAGCGCCCCAGCGGACTGTCGTAGACCGCGTCCATCCGGTTGAGCAGATACCCGGCCCAGCCAGCACCAGACTCCAGCACCACGACTTTCACCTTGGGGAAGCGGTCAAACAGACCATACTGAAACAGCGCGGTAAACGCTTGCAGCGGCCCCTGGGAGCCATGCACGTTGTAATGCCAGACAGCCCACTTCTGCATCTCGCGAAAGCGCTGGTGCACCCGTTTCGCCGGGGGTTCACCGCTGGGGTGGATTCCCACCGGGACATCCAGTTCCTGAGCCTTCGCCCAGAAGGGGTCATAATCCGGGTGGCCGTGTGACTTGTTGGTCGGTGTAAACGGGACGAAGAAAGCGCCTTTTGCGCCATTCTTCACCGAGCGCTCAAGCTCCCGGGCAGCCTCGTACCCATCCCCCATGGCGATATGCGCAATAGGAATCAAGCGGCCGCCCGAATTGGCGCAGAACTCCTCAACCCAGCGGTTGTACGCCCGCGCATAGGCGGCTTCCAACTCAAGATCCTCGACATCTTCGGCTTCCCAAATGAGACCGAGGCTCGGATAGATGATTGCCTTCTCA
>JBGPOI010000031.1:0-19971 GCA_041487975.1 Binatia bacterium
TCTAGACTATCTTTCTCCGTTTCCCCGCTTCTCCGTTTCGCCGTCTCGCCCTTTCCTCCCTCACCGGTCCAGACTAAGACTTTACCGTTTTCATCGATGGCGACCCGCTCGGCTTCAATCAGTTCATCCTTGAGCGCTTCGAGTGCTTCGTCGTCTAGCTCGAACTGCACCTTCAGCGCGCGGTAGGAAACTCGTCCTTTGCTTTGGAGCAGCCCCCGGGCCTGGTCTAATACCTCGTTAAAGGTCATCGTCATCTCCCTGCCGGGGGAATTATAGAGAAGTGGAACACGGAGAACTAGCTGCGGGAGTTAACATACCTGGTGGCTGGAGTCGTAGATCGACCCGAGTGCTAGCTCCGCTGCTAAGAACGGAGCAGCTCTCTCACAGCCGCTCCTGTGGCGGAATGGCGTAGCGTCCGCCCCTTTTCACTCGGTGTGAGAGCGACCTGGAGAAGGCGGCGGAAGTCGACCTCCTGTTCAGCCCAGCAACGAACCGTATAGAGCAACTCCAACAGCGCCAATCGGACAGCATAAACGTCGATGGCCTCAGCGCCACTCGGCAACGGCGGGGCGAAGGCATGAGTCTCAGCCAGAAAGCTCGCAGTTTCCGCAGGTACCGTCTCATCCACCACCTTCCCAGCAGCAAGACTATTACGAACCGCAGTCGCGGACAGGTCGGCAATTGTCGTCGGAAGCGAGCAGAAACGGACGTGCGAACGGTACGGACAATTCTCCGGCCGGTCAAGGAGTCGCTCGAACTCTTCCTCGGCCATATCTCCACGATTGGCAACAATCAGTGAGGCTAAAGAGAAAAGTTGGCGTAGCGCGGCCTCACAGTCTTGATAATAACGCGGGTCCAAGATCTGCAGGAGCTTGTCCATGCCGACGACAAAATTTAACTCTACTGTAGTTCCCAGTAAGGAACGAAACGCCTGCGCCTGCTCGAAGTAGAGACCACGATTCAGCAGAGCCACCCCAGTGCAGTCATGCCGCTGCGCATACAAAGCGAGCAACAGCAGCCGGTCTGCCAGTCCGAGGCCGGTGACCTGTTCTTTATCGACCGTCACTTTGGCCAAGGTAAAAAAGACCCAATCAAGCTGACACGCCTCGCGTGCCCGTGTGGCCAGTTCGGTATGCGCCAGAGTGAGCGGGTTGAACGAACCGCACAGGATCCCGACGCGCCGGCACGGCGAAACGGTCCCGGGGTAGACGACACGAACAGTGGGCGGAGCGGCAAGATCGAGGGTTTCCAAGGCTTCACGTAGGGCAAAGAGACGTTTGAGGTCGTAGATTGCTTGTTCCATGTTTGACGATCTTCTTGAGCTTCCCATTTGGTAGGGGCGCAGGGCTGTGCGCCCCTACTCTCCAGAAGCGCTCTAGCATATAATTGCGCGCCCGCAGAGGGCAACATGGAGGAGACATGGCGGACGTGAGGAGTTTTGGTCGGGTGAAAGTCATCCTGGGCAAGAAAAACGGCAAGTATCCCTATGGCAACTCGATCCTGGTTGAGGACGCCGTCACCGCGCTCATCGATCCATCTCTAATGATTCGCGACTTACACGGCCAGGTGACCGCGTGTAAGATCGATCTGCTCTTCAACAGTCATTACCACGAAGACCACGGCGTGGGGAACTCGTTGTTTCCCGACGCGCCTCTCCATCTCCATACCCTTGATGCCCCAGCCTTGCGCTCGCTCGATACGCTCTTTGATTTCTACGGCATGGACGAGACAGCCACGGAGGCGTGGAAACCAGTCGTCGTGGAGAAATATTATTACCAACCACGCGCGCACATTGTCGAACTCAGCGATGGAGAGGTGTTCGACTTCGGTCACACCCGCATGCGCGTCATGCATACGCCCGGGCACACCGGCGGTCATTGCTGCTTCTTCTTTGAGAACGAAGGAGTCCTGTTTGTCGCGGACTGGGATCTGACCTGGTTCGGGCCGGTGTACGCCGACCTCACCTCCGACTTGGAAGCGACCATTGTTTCCCTGAATCAGATCCGTGCCTTGGGCGTCAAAACGCTGGTGAGCTTTCATGAAGCAGGCATTTGTGAAAAGAACCAATATGAGATCGTGACACGCTATCTTGACGTAGTTTACGAACGAGAAAGACTTCTGCTCGATTTTCTCGCCGTTCCCCGCAGTCTGGAAGAAATCATCAAAAGGCGGATCATCTATCGCAAGGATTACAATATCGTGTGGATTGACGCCGTGGAAAAGAACTCCATGCTGCTGCACCTGCGCAAGCTTATGCAAGAAGGCAGGGTAGAGTGGGATGGGGAACGTTATCGGCGCAGAGGGTAGTCGAAGAAGGAGCGCGCCATGACACGGTCAACTCTCCTTTATCTCGGTATGTTAGTGCTCGTAAGCGTAGGCTTCGAAGGGATTCGCCGCGTTGGTAATACGCTGACACCTCCTCCCCATATTGCCGGTCAATGGTCCCTCTCTGCCTCTTCTTCCTCCTCTTCCTGCCCGTTACTCGAGTTCGTCGAAGCAGGAAAGGAAAGCGTGCAGGTGGAACAATCCGGCCGCTACCTTATGCTGACGTTCAGCGATATTCACCGCACGCAATTGCACGCACGCCTCAACGACAGACAGTTGCACGGGAGCGGTCCGAGTAAGGTCACCTGCGCCGAGGGCAAGTGGTTGTACCTCACCGGACGCTTGCACGGCGGCTCCTTGGAGATAGTTCTCACGCATTCCCAGGAAATGTCCTCGTCTGCCGCGCCCGCGCTCGTCCTTCTTGCGACACAGACACCGAGTTCTGATCCGCATCCACTCGCTTCTCCGTAACCGCTTCTTGGCTTGGACGTCACAGGGAGTTCCTTATGCCGCCGGAAAAAGTGCTCCTACTCCTTACCGTGGAGATCGCCGTCATCATCGCCGCCTCGCGGCTGTTGGGCATAGCCTTTCGCCGCCTCCAGCAGCCGCAAGTCATCGGCGAGATCGTCGCTGGGATTCTTCTGGGCCCCTCTCTCCTGGGATGGGTAGCACCCGAGGTGGCAGCAACCCTCTTCCCACCGGCAGTTCTCCCTTCCCTGAAGGTGCTGAGCGAGTACGGGGTGCTCTTCTTTATGTTCCTGGTGGGATTAGAACTGGATCCCGCCCTCTTGCGTGGGCGTGGGCGTACTGCCGTCGTCATCTCGCATGTCAGTATCATCGTTCCCTTCTTCTTGGGCGCGCTTCTTGCCCTCTTTCTCTATACCCGCCTCTCTTCAGATGCCGTGCCGTTCACCAGTTTTTCCTTGTTTCTTGGCGCCGCTATGTCCATTACCGCCTTCCCTGTCCTCGCGCGCATTCTTATCGAACGCGACCTGCTCAAGACCAAAGTCGGCGCGGTGACCCTGACCTGTGCGGCGGTTGATGACGTGACAGCGTGGTGCCTCTTGGCTTTCGTCGTGGCGACAGTGCGTGCCGCAGGGCTGCATCAAGCCCTCGTAACGGCTGGGCTGGCGCTTCTCTATATCGGTGCGATGTTCTTTCTGGTCCGCCCCTTCTTGAGCCGCTTTGGCAGCCTCTATGAAAATTCGGGGCGTCTCTCGCAAAATCTGGTAGCGGTGGTGTTCGTCCTGGTGCTGAGCAGTGCGGCCGTCACTGATCTCATCGGCATTCACGCTATCTTTGGAGCTTTTATGCTTGGGGCCATGATGCCCAAGGAAGGCGGCTTTGTCCGAGAGCTCACAGAGAAGGTAGAGGACTTTGCCGTAGTCTTTCTCTTGCCTATCTACTTTGCCTATACGGGGTTGCGCACGCAGGTGGGCCTCCTCGATAGCCCTGACCTGTGGCTGTTCTGCTCGTTGATCATCGGCGTGGCCACGCTGGGCAAGTTTGGCGGGAGCGCGGTCGCTGCTCTTACCACCGGGCTCAGTTGGCGGGAGTCGGCTGCCCTAGGAGTGTTGATGAACACGCGAGGGCTCATGGAGCTTATTATTCTTAACATCGGCTTGGACTTGGGGGTTATCTCTCCTGTTCTCTTTGCCATGATGGTGCTGATGGCCATTGTCACCACAATCACCACCACCCCGGCGCTAGCAGCGATCTATCCTCTGGAGCAATTGCGCGCTGAGTTACTCGAACCCGAAGCAATGAGGGCGGGCACGCCGGTGTTGGTGCCGGTGGCGTTGGCAAGTTCAGGTCCAGCCCTATTGGATATAGCGGCTGCCTTGGCCGAAGGAGACACCCCACGGATTTATGCTCTCCACCTTGCACGCCCCCTCGAGCGCGGAACATTGGGAGCACGTCAGCATCAAGTGCCTCCCTCGAACCAGGATGCGCTGGGGCCGCTGCTTACGCACGCTCAGGCTCAAGGCGTGGAAGTACACCCTGTAGTGTTGGTCAGCCGCACGCCTGGAGCGGATATCTGTGACGTGGCGCGGGCCAAAGGGACGAGACTCATCGTTATGGGCTGGCATAAGCCGGTCTTTAGTCAGGCCATGCTGGGAGGTACGGTCCAGCAAGTGATGAAAGGAAGCGCAGCAGATGTGGCCGTCTTCATCGACAGAAATAGCCCTTTTCCTCCTCAGCGTATCCTCCTGCCATATACAGGCACGGTGCATGACCGCGCAGCTTTAACCTTGGCTGCTCGCTTAACCCACCGCTTCGAGGCCCAGGTGACTATCCTGCATGTGGTTCGCCCAGGCCGTCCGCATCCGCGCTTAGAACAAGAGGCCCAAAGCGCACTCATCCAGGAGTTTCCTGAACCCGCAGGCGGGCACACGCGGCTGGTGGTGGTGGAATCCACCCGCCCAGCGGAGACCGTCCTCCAAGAAGCCACAGGCTATGACCTTACTGTGCTCGGAGTAGGTGAGGAGTGGCAACTCGAACCCCATGTCTTTGGCCTACGATCGGAGCGGATCGCCTCGCATTGCCCGTCCTCACTGCTCATCGTGCGGACCCGGGAGCATGCCGTCTCGATGCCCCATGTCGAGAATGATGACCGTCACCACAGTGCGGTCTCCCCATCTGTCTAGAACGTGTTAGGCATTTTGTGTCATGAGATCAACTAAGCATCTAAGCAGGTGGATGGCAAACGCTCTAGCGGTTCTCTCTCGGCTGCGCCCTCATGCCAGCCGTAGGGGCGAATCTTGTATTCGCCCTGCTGCTGGCGGTCTCCCCACCGGGCGATCACGAGGATCGCCCCTACCGAGGACTCATGCAATTGAAAGCCGCTCTCGCAAGTCAGGCACCTGGGACAGTGGTGGTCCTACTTAAGAGTCGGCATGCCGACTCACCGCATTGACCTGCCGATTTTCTCCGTGCTACCTTCTCGCCATGCTTGATTGGACGACCACGACAGTGGCTCGTGTAGGTTTTCCCGCTCTTCTTGCAATTTTGCTCTCCGCTTGCGCTGCGACTCGTCCCACCTCACCACCCTCGACTGCCCCTCCACCGCCTTCTCCATCCCCGGTTTTTCGCATCCCAGGTGAACCGGTGGTACTGACCCCGGCGGAGAAAGCCCTCGGCAACTTTCTCAAAGCCGAAGTGGCGGCCAACCAGGGGGACCAGGACACCGCGCTGACGGAGATTGAACAAGCGGTCGCGAACGACCCGGATACTCCGTTTTTGCGACTGCGCTTAGCCACACTATACGTCCGTAAAGGCAAGCTGACCGAAGCCCTGGAGCATTGTCAGAAAGTGGTCGCGCAAGAACCGGAGAATACCGAGGCACAGCTCCTCCTGGCCGGTCTCCTCTCTTCTACCGACCGAGAAGAGGAAGCGGCGGCCGTGTATGAATCCGTCCTTGCGCGTTCCCCCAAGGACCAGGAACCTTATCTTTACCTTGGCACCCTCTACGCTAAGCAGGGCAACTTTGAGAAGGCGACCGCTGTCCTCAACAAACTCGTACAACTGCGCCCCCGCTCGGTCCTGGGATATTACTATCTCGGCCAAGTGTACGCGGCGGCCAATCAGCTTGACAAGGCAGAGACCTATTATCAGAAAGCGCTTTCCCTCAATCCGCAGTCCGAGCTGGTACTCCTCGACCTCGCTCTGGTCTACGAAATACAGAAAAAGCCCGAGCGCGCGATGGAGATCTATCAGAAGGCATTGGCGGCGAACCCGCAAAGCGTACAGGTCCGCAAGCGCCTCGGCGGCTTCTATTTAGGTCAGAAGAAGCTTGATGACGCCCTTTCACAATTTCGTGAATTGGAGAAGATCGAGACCGACCCGCAAGAGACGCGTGTCAAGATCAGCTTGATCTATAGAGAGAAGGGAGACTTCGCCAAGGCGGTGACCGAGCTGAACCTGGTTTTAGCCGCCCAACCGCAGAATGACCGCGCTCGCTATTTTCTCGGGGCGATCTATACCGAAGCCAAAGAGGACGACAAAGCCATCGCTGAGTTGCTACGCATCCACTCCGGCTCTGACTATTTTGCCGATGGGCGTCTCTACCTCAGTTATATCTACCAACGCCAGGGCAAGCTGGATGAAGCGATTGTCGAGGCCGAGCAGGCGCTGACGAGCAAAAAAGACGATCTTGATCTCCTTGGGTTCCTTGCCGCTCTCCAGCGCGAGAAAGGGAACCGCGAACGGGCGATCGAAATCCTCCAGCAGATGGTCACGTTGGCGCCAGAGAACGACCAGTATCACTTCACCCTTGGCGCGGTCTACGATGAGGTCAAGGATAAACAGAACTGCATCCTGCACATGCAAAAGGCGATCGAGCTGAATTCCAGCAACGCGGCGGCATTGAACTACCTGGGCTACACCTGGGCGGAGCAGGGTGTCCGGCTGGATGAGGCCGAGAACCTGATCCGCCGAGCGCTGGCAGTTGATCCCAATGAAGGATTCTACGTCGATAGCTTGGGCTGGGTCTACTACCAACGTGGCGACTACGTTAAAGCGGTGGAAAATCTGGAACACGCAGTCGAGCTAGTGGGGGACGACCCTACGGTGATTGAGCATTTAGGCGACGCCTACGAGAAGGCTGGCCGGATGGCAGATGCGTCTCGCACCTATAATGAAGCTTTGCAACATGCCAAGGAACCAGAGCAGATCCAACGCCTGCGCACGAAAATCGACACCCTGACAGGGAATCAGAAGACGACGGACAAAGGAATCTAGCGCATTGCGGAATGCGGATTGCGGACGGCAAGAAGACGTGAGATTCCCTCTCAGCCGTTTTTGCCTGGCTCATCACTTGGCATGAATTGCCCTCATTCCAGACGGCGGACTTCTGCGACAGTTTTTATCCTCCTCCTCCTCCTGTCTGTCAGTCTCGGCAGTTGCACGCCCCAACGTCCCATACAGCCAGCACCGCCTCTGACGGCAGAGCTGCCTTCAGCGCAGCAGTTGCTTGCCAACTTCGACGCCCGACGTCAGGCTCTCACCAGCCTACGGGGTTTGGCCCGCGTGGTGTACGCCGACACGCAGGACAAAGGCACGGCCAAGCAGGCAATGGCGGTGAGTACACCGGACCGGTTTCGTCTCGAACTGTTCTCGCCCATCGGCATCGCTTCGCTCAGCGCCTGCGACGGCCACGTCCTGGCCGCCTATTTCCCCCAGGACAAGACGATCTATCGCGGCGCGGCGACTCCGCTCAACGTCGCTCGCTTCACCCGGGTCACGCTCTCCCCCCGTGAGGTCACCAGTGTCTTGCTCGGGTTGCCCATCCCCCCGCAGCACAGCGAGGCTCGTCCCGTGAGTCTTGACCCGGAACGGGGCTGGTACCGGCTGGTCTTGGTTGTGCCTGAAGGTGGCGCTCAGGTGTGGTGGTTCGATCCGCGCACCCTCCTGCTTACCCGCTGGGAGGTTCTGGCGGAGCACGATGCGGTCGTGGCGCGTATGAACCTGGCCGACTACCGCGAAGTCAACGGCCAGCGTTTTCCGTTTGAGATCGTGCTGTCCGACGTTCCCGGCCGGCAGGAGGTGTCAATCTACTATGAACAAGTCGAGTTGAACCCGCGCTTGCCGGATACACTCTTCACTCTCGCGCCGATCAACGGCGTGCAGGAGATTGATATTGACGCCATACGCCCCTAGCGCTTCACTACCTATCAACTTCTGTGACGGCGGACATTCTGGGCAGCCCCAGCCTTATCCGGGCCCGGCGCCCGTTTGATGACGAAATCGACCTGCACCCCTTCTTGGATCTCATCGAATTCGAGACCGGTCTGGAGATCGGTGAAATGGAAGAAATAGTCCCGCCCATCATCCGCGTGAATGAAACCGAAACCACGATCCGTCACTTTCTTCTTGACCACGCCCATCAGTTCCTGGCCCAGTTTTGTCTCGCCATTCAGATCGGCGGGAGAAATGATCTCAATTTGTGAGCTAACGAATTCTTGTTGGGCATCTTGTTTTTGATGCACGAACTCCGTCCGGCAGACATCGCAAAAAAACTTCTGCCCTTTCCGCGGATGAAAAGTGGTCCAGACTCTACGCTCGCCCACGTGGGTGGGCGACTGACAGTCCAACTGATGACGCTCATATTTTAATTCGAGGCGATGGAGCAAATCGTCCAACCAGATAATATCGAAGTCCTTGACTCGAGCCTCATCCCGCGGGTCGGCAAAATCCGGCGTGCAACTCTCGCGGATGCTGGCGATGGCCACGCGTTTCCCCAGACGGCGCACGTGTTGCAGCACGGGCTTGAAGTCTTGATCGCCAATCACCGCAATCGCAATGTCATAGGCATAGGGAATGGCCGCGAAGTATAACATCGACGTGGCCAGCGCAATGTCCACACATTTTTCTTTCGGTTCAAAGGTATCCTTCGGGTCACGATCTATGCGCCGCAAGCGACGCCCGCGGAAGTTGATAGGAAAGATCTCGAGTTCGTAGTGGTACTCCTCTTTGAGCAGCGAGAAGAAGTCCAGTCGGCGTTGCACCGCCTCCTCATCCCGCAGATCGTAGTTGGAAGCGTAACTGCCGAACAAATATGTGCGTACGACATCGACCTCAACCGGGCCCAACTGTTTGCTCACTTCTTCGGCCAGGACACGCGGCAGCCGGCCAAAATCAACCTGAAAATCTCCTTTTCCATACGAACCGGCAAGGCGGGGGGTGTTAGAGTACAGCCAGGTGCCATCAATAAACAACATAATTTTCATTACCATAATCGCTCCGTCCCTGCGGAACGCCAATTCCTGCACATGGCCGCTGCGTCGTCCTCTGTCCGCCAAGGAAAGAAATTTTGCTCAACATGAATATTCTCAGTCTGTGACTCTCTTAAACACTACAGCCATCCCGCGTTGGCGCAACGAGTACCGCCGATCAACCTGGACCTGGGTCCGGTCCCCTACATCAGCCTTGTCCCTCACCAGCCAGTCGGGATAGGTATCCCGACTCGAAATATGCTCTACTTCCTGGATAGGCAGAAGCACTACCGCGTCGGCCCCGATTTCGCACGCATTCGCTTTAATCAGGGACTGCATCTTTTCCTGCGATTCGGGCGCATTGCCATACGAGGTGATGCGGGCGAAGACCTCATAGGGCACCGACGGAGCCGCGTTTTCAAGCACCATCATTTTACAATTCTGCGGACGCGGGTCGGGGTAGATGGGGGCGATACTCTCCGTGAACGCGACCGGCGGGTAGAGACGGAGCCCGCAGCCGGCAACAAGAGCGCTGCACATGACCAGCAGCCAACAGGAGGCAGCATGCATCGTTTTTTCCCCTTTCTCTGAGTGGTCCTGCCCAAGGTGTTGAGCGGGGGTATCAAGATAGACCGTGCTTGAGGGTGGCGCAACCGGAACCACCGGGAACTGTTTGTGCCCAGTATGGGCGAGTCGCACGGAGTCTTTACGCTGCGTGTACCGCGCATTATACTGAGAACAATGCTCAGGAAAGGAGAAGCTATGATCGATCGAACCCGAGCGGGGATGCGGTGCCGAACGATCCAGTTCGTTCGCACGGTGGAGGGAGACCTGCCGAAGGATACCTACGGAACAATTCGTTATGAGATGGAGAATCTCGGGCGTCTGCTCGTGCTGGTCGAGTGGGATCGGGGGTTTATTGTCCCAGTTTTTCCTCACGAGATTGAGGTCATGGCCATGGAAAACGCGCGGCCGTGAGCAGAGCACCCGCGCAAACGAGTCAGCCCTAATGCTTGGCGCTGAGTACCAAGACGCCAGCCCCCTGTAGTAGCCGGCCCAATCCTGAGGCGGCGTGGGCTGTGGTATTCCAGGCTTGATTACTCTGCCTGGCGAGGTGGTTTTCTAATTGCATTTTTTCCGGCCCGCTGAGTTGATCGTAGGATCGACCGTAATAGGTCTCAGCTTGCTGCCGGGCAGCACCTTGCGGATCCATTGCCGTACAGCCCGTAACGATCAGTCCGATACCCACCGCTGCGAGGATTTTATAGGACATAAGTTTCTCCTTCCGTAGCAATACAGTCCCGAAGGAAGAACTCCGGTGTCGCCAAAAAGTTCCGCTTCACCCCAGCCGCGTCTGGTTCCGTCCGCCCATACTTCTTGCTCCCCTGCAGCGGTCAGTCTTTCAGTAATGTCCGCGCGATCACCCACCTGTGCACTTCGCTCGGTCCCTCGAAAATGCGCATGGGCCGAAGCCGCCGGTAGATAAACTCCAAGGGCATCTCTTTCGACATTCCCATCCCGCCGTGCATTTGCATGGCGCGGTCAGCCGCCCGCGTGGCCATTTCGGTGGCGAACACCTTGAGCATCGACGCCTCTTGGCGGACATCGTTGCCCTGATCGAACTTCCAGGCGCCATGATGGGTCATCAGCCTGGCGGCATGGATATCCGTTGCGGAATCAGCGATGAACCACTGGATCGCCTGACGGTCGGCCAGACGTTGGCCGAAGGTCACTCGCTGCTTCGCATAGTCCACCATCATATCCAGGCACCGTTGCGCGAGTCCCACGCACCAACTGCCAATCTCCAACCGGCGCACGGTGAGGCGTAGCTGCATGGGGGCAAACCCCTGACCCACTTGGCCCAATACCTGAGAGTCGGGCAGGGTGAGATCCTCGAACGCCAATTCCCAGGGCGCGTGGCCGCCGATTACCGGAATCTGGCGCTGCAAGACCAAGCCCGGGGTCCCTTTGTCCACCAGAAAAGCGGTAATGCCACCGCGGGCACGTTTCTCCTTGTCGGTCAGGGCCATGACGATGATGAAGTCAGCGACGTGCGCACGAGAAATCCAGATCTTGCGCCCGTTGATGACCCACTGATCACCTTTCTTGACTGCCGTGGTCTGCATAGCGGCCGGATCGGATCCAGCGCCGGGTTCGGAGATGGCGATAGCCGAACGCTTCTCGCCCCGCGCATAAGGTAAGAGGTAACGTTCACGCTGCTCAGGCGTACACGTCTGCACGAGCATGTGCAAATTGGGCGCATCCGGCGGGAAAGTGAAGGGAGTGATAGTTTTATACAACTCCTCGGTCGCCAGACACTTGGGGAGGGCGCCGAGACTCAGGCCGCCGAATTCCTCGGGCACGTCCAGTCCCCACAGCCCAGCTTCTCTGGCTTTGGCAAGCAGGCGCTCTTCAACCTCAGCCGGGAGCAATTCTTCTCCGGTCATCCCTTGCGTGTCACGCTGCAACACCAGTGGTTCGAGCGGCAGCAGTTCTTGCCGGACAAATCGCCGCACGGTGTCCTGTAATAGGCGATGTTCCTCGATCAGTTCAAAATCCATGATCGCTCCTTTCCTGAGTTCAGCAATAAAATAAAAAGCCCCCAGGGACAAAGGAGGGGAGACCCTGGGGGCTGAAAGCCAACGTCACGTTGGGGAGTACGAGACGTTGCTATCGTGAGCAAGAAACAGTATACCTAGCCGGCTCCCTTTGCACAAGACAGCTCTCCTGCAATAGACTTCTTTTTATCTTGAGCGAGGCTCCGCCGAGCAATTACATCCCCTTTTGTCTTCCCGCAGGAGAAGAGCATGTATCCGACGCTGCCAGACTGGGCACAAGCGGCCCTCGACTTCAGCCGTTGGCACACTGACGAAGAACTCGCTGATAAATGCGCCATGGTGCGAAAGAAAATTGAGGCTGACCCGACCAGAGATCCACCCGCCGTGAGTTATGTCTTGCCTGCGTATAATGAAGAGAAGCTCCTCCTCGGCGCGCTCCTAACGATTGCCACACAAACAGTACAAGGCGTGGAGCGCATCGTCGTGGATAATAACAGCACCGACCACACGCACGCGGTTGCCGTAGCGTGCGGTTTCACGGTGGTCGAGGAATCGAGACGAGGCATCGCCCGTGCGCGACAGGCAGGTCTCGAGGCGGCGCGCGGCGCGATCTACGCCTCGGTCGATGCTGACACCCTCTACCCACCGACCCACGCCGACACCATAGGGCAGGAATATGCCAAGAACCCCCACCTCGTAGCAACGGGCGGCGAATACGTGTCGATCTTTATACAGCCCCGCATCATTCGTTATCGCCGGATGCTAGACCGCTTGAAGGGTCGTACACATTCCTATCACGTTTTGCGTCAGCCGATCGGCTCCAACTCCACATACCAACGAAAGCTTATGCTGGAAATGGGCGGGTATCGCACTGACTTCGCGTGCTTTGAAGACATTGAGATGTTCACCCGTATGCAGAAATATGGCGAGACCGGCTACACAGGGCCCGAGGCACGGGTATATAGCTCGGCTCGACGCGAAGAACATCGGGGTATCGTGGGGCTCATTGCCAGCAGTATCCGGCACAAGATCCGGACGCGCCTGCAGAGACTGGGGATGGTGGAAGATCCTCTCACCGTATTCACCGCGAAAGCGCACGTTTTTGCGGAGAGGAGACACCCTTCTATCCGCTAGCGTTGGGATTTTACGATGAAAAGCAAAAAAATCCTTCTCGTCCAGCCTAGCTTACAACCGCCGGGCGGCGGCAATGCCGTCGCCGCTTGGATGCTTGAGGCGCTCAAGCAGGAAAACTGCGTCTCGGTGTTGACCTGGACGCCCATCGACCTCGAACCAATCAATCGCCATTTCGGCACCTCGCTCAGTCCATCGGACTTTACAGTTTACCTAGCCTATCCAACCTTGCGCCGACTGATGAACCTTGTCCCCCTGCCACTCAGTCTGCTCAAGACTAACTTATTGCTCAACGCCGGCAAAAAGATAAAGGATGAATATGATGTCATCTTCACAGTAAACAATGAGGCTGACTTTGGTCGTCGGGGGATTCAGTATGTACATTTCCCCTGGGCCTATCAGCCCCGCTCTCGGACTGACCTGCGTTGGTATCATTTTTCCTCGACTGTGGTCGATACTTACTATTACTTGTGTGAGGGGATTTCAGGGTTTTCCCTTGACCGCATGAAACAGAATCTCACGCTGGTGAACTCGGACTGGACGGGCGGCAAGGTTAGAGAGATCCACGGTATTGGCAGCACAACGCTCTACCCTCCGGTTCCGGGCGTCTTTCCTCCGGTACCATGGACTGAGAGAGAAGACGGGTTCGTGTGTATCGGCAGGATTTCACCGGAGAAAGAACTGGACAAGATCATCGACATCCTCACCGGAGTGCGGGCACAGGGACGAGACGTGCATCTGCATATCATCGGCACCTCGGATAATCCCAGCTACTATCAACGCATTCGCCAACGGGTGCAGGAAAATTCCTCCTGGATTTTTCTCAACGAGAATCTTTCGCGTGAGGAACTGGTGCGTCTGGTCGCACAGCATCGCTACGGCATTCACGGCATGGCGGAGGAGCACTTCGGCATGGCGGTGGCGGAGATGGTGCGGGCGGGCTGTGTCGTTTTCGTGCCCCGTGGCGGCGGGCAGAAGGAGATCGTGGCGGGAGAGGAGCGCCTGCTGTACCAGACCCCCGCGGAAGCCGTCACCAAGATTGCCCGTGCGCTGAGCGATGTAGGAGAGCAGGCTTCCCTACGCGACTATCTCGCCACCCGCAAGGATCTATTTTCCCCGGAGCTCTTCGTCCGCCGGATTCAAGATATCGCCCGCCAATTCGCGTGAGGCAAGGAACAGGGAAAGATGCCTGCCGCGCACGGCGTCCTCGCTGACGCACCGCTGGAAAAACTGCTCAAGGTTACCAGAAGGCTTCTTCCGGCTTCCCTCCGGGCACGTATTCGCGTACTGCTGTTTCAATGGTTCGATCTGGCCCACACGCGGCCTTCTGGTGTCAGGGTCCGCCTCGCTAATTATACCGACTGGGTCGTGTACAATGAGATCTTCGTCGACAGCGAGTACGATGAGGCCATTAGCCGGGCCTTGGACCTCGCGCCTGAGACCACTCCCCTGTCCGTTGTCGATCTCGGTGCGAACGCGGGTTTCTTCACACTGCGTGTGGTTGACCAAGCGCATCAACGCCGCGTTGAGCGTGAACGGTTGAGAATTACCGCGGTTGAAGGCAGCCGCTGGTTGGTTGAGGAGTTTCGCTCCCGAGTCATCCTCGAGAACGCGCTGTCCAAGCACGTCAGACTGGTGCACGGTTTGATCGGCGAACGAGCGGGTACGGCAACGTTTTATGAGGCGGATTCCCATCTGAGCAATACGCTGTTTAGAGGGTCCGCCGGATCCGGGGTCCAGGTTGACTACGTGGATTTGTCCCCCCTTTTTACAAGCGAGCCCGTCATCGCTTTGCTCAAATGCGACATCGAAGGCGCGGAACAGCTCTTTATCCAGAACTACCCCGACCTACTCGGCAAGGTCCGCGTGGCGGTTTTCGAACTCCACACGCACTATTGTGACACACGGCTTTGCCAGCGCCTCTTGCGCGAATGCGGATTCACGCGGCAGATCGCGCTCCGCCAGAAAGAGACCAGCACAACCTACTGCGTCTGGCGCTGAAGGCTCTCCACACAATGACTACCTTCATAGACAGCGACCTGACGATAGGACTGTTGGCCGAAAGAATCGGTACGGTCGACTCTTTAGTCACATTAAGTGACCTACCGCTCCGCTCTGTCGATCTCTCCCCCCTGGCGCTCCCGCCGTACCGCTGCCCCTACGGGCTACCGGCGATCGACTCCGGCGACATCGTGCTCGTGACCTCGTGGTGGCTGCAGACCCAGCGCCGGAGTGGACTCAATGTGGTCAAGCAGGTGCTCAGGCCGCTGCGCGAGCGCTTTCGCCGCGTGATCGGTCTCGATCACGCCGATATGTTCCATCCGGTTTTCCCCGATGAATATCTGTCAGCAATGGATGTCGTTCTGAAGATGAATGGCGTGTATCAGGACCTCGAGCTGTACAATTTCCTGGTCGGCGCACCCACGCCGGATGGCCGCTGGACGGAGAAGACAGAACCGAGTCACGAACGGTTCAGCCTGACGAACCTGCAGAAGTTCGTTCCCTCAATCCCCTGTTTTTTGTACATCAGCCCCCAGCACCGCGCGATGATGCGGTCCTTTTACCGGACCTCCCTTGTGAACCGTACTGCCCGAGCCTTTGGCGACCTGCTAATCTCTCGACTCGTGCGCTCCTTGCCGCTTAACCGGTCACCGTGCCATACTGTGCATTTTATCGCGCGGCTCTCCCACATCCAGCGCCTGGACACTGCCCGTCAACTACGGCGATCCTCTTTGCGCTGGTGGGGAGGGATTACTCACATCCCGGACTATGTCCAAGGGCTCGGCCGGGTCGTGGTGAGTAATCCCTGTGAGGATCACAAAATCGACCCCGCCACACGGGAGGCGCTGATGACCCAGCTTGTCGCCGAGGACCTCCTCACGCCACGGCTGAACCGCTATCAGCACATGCTGATGATGCGCGACTGCAAGGCCGTGCTCTCCATTGTCGGTTATGGAGAACTCGGCTTCCAGATGGCAGAAGCCTGGGCCAGCCGGCGTGTTCTGGTGTGTCAGGATCTCTCCCACGTACGGACGCTGTTCCCCTTTGCGCCAGGCAGGAACGTCGTCTATTGCCGGCCTGACCTGACGGATCTGATAGATATTCTCGACGACATTGAGTGCAACTATCGCAATTACATTCCGATCGCCGAGCAGGGCTATCGCGATTGGCTGGAGTGGTCCCGCGACGTGCGCGCGGTTATTCGTCAGAGATTCGCCCCCCTATACGAGCGGGTTCCGCCACTTTAGACAAAAATGTCCCTCACAGACAACATGAGGCAGTGGGCTGTGTACGTCGCCAGAGGCATTCAGCGCCGACTTAATCGACTGGCATGGTGGGTGGGCGATCGCGCAGCCAGGATCTTTGTGACCTTGACCGGCATGCCACCAGGCAAACCGCGGATCTGCATCTGGGCGACCGCACTCCAGGCCGACATTCTGGCGCTCACCCACGCGCTCGCCGACTCACAGGAGGTCGAACTGCTGATCGCCGCGCTGAATGTTGAGGAGTTTCTGCGCGAGCCGATCCAGCAGTGCAAACCGCTTTCTTGCAGAATCCTGGAAAGGACCCGCTGGCAGACCGCTTTTGCCGTCCGGCGCTTCCGGGCAGATCTCGCCATCGTCGATGATCAGTTGCCGTGCTTTCCCATCGCCCCACGACTGATGTACCTATGGCACGGCTTGGGCATGTGGAAGGTGAAACCACGAGGAGAGATCTCCTCTTTCGTGGAACACGTGAGACCCCATGTTGGGGATGTCACGCGGGCGAATCCGCGTTTTCTGGCGCAGAGCTACGGACCCACGACCTACACCTGGGGGATCAGAGAGTGGGGATTCGCTCCCGAGTGCTGCAAGCAACTGGGTATGGCTTATTCTGACTGGCTCCTAACGCCTCCCTACAGCCGTGCCTATGCCCGGCAAGCGCTCGGTCTCCCGGAAAGGAGCGGACCGACGGTTCTCCTGTCGCTCTCCTGGCATTATGGCAGCCGCTTCGGCCTCTGGGGGGACCTCGCCGATATTGCCGCTCTCGTCGTGAAGACCATTGAACCTTTGAACGGCCAGGTCCTATTATGCCTCCATTACCGCAGCTTCTACGACCCAGCCGCGTTAGAGCGGCTCTACACCCTGGTTCGTGAGCGCGAGAACATCTCTCTGCGACACAAGGACCAACATCCCGATAACCTAGCAGATCTCCTTGCCGCCGACCTTATGATCAGCAATTACTCCTCGTTTTTGGGATTCTTCTATGTCACCGGCAAGCCCGCGATCCATCTCGACCCCAAGAACGCGGACGGGAGCATGCCGCAGGTCGCGAGCTAATGGTGCAAGAGATTCTTGCCTGGCTCCGACCATAAGACGCTCAATAATGCGCTTGAGTCTCGACCGAGAATGACTACGGCGGTGCGTTCCCGGGGTGCTTCAAGCGGGTTTTCTGCACACGACTATTTCCGTGGTGGGGCTTTCTTGCAGCAGTCGGATCAAAAGGCTTTCCAGAGGATAGAGACAGCCGCCCAGCACAAACCCGGCAAACTCACCCTGGCGAATCAGCCGGGTGAGAATATTCCACATTCTTCCTAAGAGACGATTCTGTGAATCTACCGGATGATTCATGAGCACAAACATTGGCGTCCGGCTCAGCACGTGAAAGCCCGCCTCCTTCAACGCAGCGGCGATCTCACTTAAGAGCCTATCCGAATAACTGAGAAAGTGCTTTATTTTCAAGGTGAAACCAGGTTATCCGGATAGGCTCTAAAGACCTACTGACGTGATACGGAGCGGACCGGTTCGCCTCGCCGTGCAAGAAGTTGTCCGAGTAGATCAAGAATCCACCCTCGCGCAGCAAAGCATAGAGATTCTTGAGGGCGCACCGATAGCGGGCGTCATCGACGATGTGGAACAGTACATCGAATGCGGAAACGACGTCGTATGTCCCTTGCTGAGGAATGGTCAACGTGTCCGCGATATCCATCTGGTAAAACGTGAGATCAGGGAATCTGCCGCGGAGATGCTGGACGGCCACGTCCGTGAGGTCTATGCCAGTCACTGTTCTGACGCCCAGGTTTTGCCAGCACTCAACGTAGAAGCCCATGCCCGAACCCACATCAAGCACGGTCGCATCGGGATAGTTGAGCTTCAAGGATCTTGTTATTCTCCGGAAGACCCTCTTCCTGACCTTGTACAACCAGAAATTGTAGTTCTTGCCGAGATCGAGGCAGCCAACTCCATGGGGTCCCCAATTGTCTGCGAGCCGGGTTTCCCAGTACGTTTTCGGCGTCAGCGCGCTCATGAAACGTGCTTCCTTGACCGCGCGAAGCTCCTCAACCATTGACCGCATTGGGATCGGTCACGGCCGCCATCATGCGGAAGTCCGCGTTGCTCGTGAGCAGTTCAGCAAAAGACCCACAGCCGGCAATGCGGCCGTCGCGTAAGAACACTAGCCGGTCGCACGCGCGCACCGTACTCAAGCGGTGCGCGACGATCACCAAGGTTTTTTCCCCGCGGAGCGTGTCGATGGCGCTGATCAGCGCGCGTTCCGTCTGGTTGTCCAGCGCAGAGGTCGCTTCATCAAAGATCACCACTTCCGGCTCACGATACAAGGCGCGAGCAATACCCAGGCGTTGCCGCTGCCCTCCGGACAATCGCACTCCCCGTTCGCCGACGACGGTGTCGAGGCCGCGTGGCAATGCAGCAACAAACTCCTCGAGTTGGGCCATACGGACTGCGGTTCGGAGTCTCTGCTCGTCGATGTCCGCGTCCTTCAGGCCAAAGGCGATATTACGGCGCATACTGTCATCGATGAGAAAAATGCTCTGCGGCACGTAACCGATCTTGCGCTGCCAGGACCGCAGTACCGGGAAAATGTCTCTGCCATCAATCGTGATTCGGCCGCTGGACGGCTGCAACAGGCCGAGGATGAGGTCAATCAAGGTGCTTTTCCCCACCCCGGTTGGGCCGACGATGCCGATGGATTCTCCGCGACGGATGCTCAAGGTAACATCCTGCAACACGGGCGCGTGCGTACCGTCGTACGTGTATGACACTTGCTCCAGCAGGAGGCGCTCGGCAAACGTGAGACTTTCCCCATTTGACTCGTCGAAGGGGACGGACAAGGTGTGGTCGAAAGCGATGAAATCGGCATACACATTATTGGTCGCCGCTATCCCGAGCCGGATGGCCCCCAAAAGCAACAGGATGCGATTGGCTGAGGGAATGATGCGGAACCCGGCGTAGGCATAGAGTCCCAGCAGGGGGAGGAGATCCAGTCCGGTTTTGCCTCGTCCGGTCACCAACAAGATGACCAACAGCATGCCGCAGACGAATACCGTCTCGATCAGGAGACGCGGGATAGTAGTGACAGTGGCATGCCGCGCGTGGACACGCTCGAGGGCGTCTTGCCGACTGGCGAAGAGGTCACGAAAGAACCCCTCGCGTCCCATCACCCTTACTTCCTTCAGACCCCCGAGACTTTGCTGCAGGTTTTGCAGGATTGCCCTTTTCAGTTCTTGCTGCCGAGCGCCCCAACGAGTAAACACGCGTCGGGTAAGCCGGAGCAACCCCACCATCGTGCCAAACAGAATGACAGTCGTGATGAGGGTGACAAGCGGCGCGGTGACCATCAGGATAGTGATGATCCCGGTCACGACCAGCGTCTCCGAAACCAGACCGACGGCCGAGAGCAAGACCTGACGGAACACTACATCAACGGAGTCGGTGATGTTGCGGATCAGCTCAGACGAATTGCGCTGGAAGTGGAACGCATAGGGCACGGTCAGGTAACCCGTAAACATGCGGCGCGCCAGAGCCGCCACCGAATCGCTGGCGATGGTGCTCTGCATATACGCCGCCACTGCTAACAGACTGTTCTTCACGATATAGAATAGCGCCACCAGGATCGTGAAGGAGAATACGACCCGTCTCTCCTCGTGCCAGGGAAGCACGGCGTAGAGAGTGGAAACTACTGGCAGCGAGGCAATCTGAGACGGGTTGTTGATAATCTTGATGAGCGCGAACACCGTCACCGCTCCAACCGCTTCCAACACTGCGCCGGCGACTGCGAGGGGAACCAGACAAGCCCATCGCCAGCGCGCCGGGGGGTCGAGAAAAGTCAGGCACTTACGGAGAGTAGCGCGTATCATGGATTCGTGCAGCTGTACCCTATCGCGCGCTTCGTTCTTGACAAGCCCCCGAGGAACAGGAGTTCTCGCCTCCGGTCAGCCGAGGTCGTACCGGTCCTGGCCGCGCCAA
>JBGPOI010000032.1:0-19526 GCA_041487975.1 Binatia bacterium
GCAGTTTATTACCGGAAAGTTGATTTACACAACCTACAGCAGTGGCGGCCGCACGGATGTCTATGGGCAGTATGACAAATGGGATAATATTGGTTGGGAGATCAGTTATGCGTTCTAATGTTCCCCTCTACGGGCGAAATCCGGGTGCACTCTTTCTGAGGTGATGAAACAATTTGTTATATACATAGGGATTGCCGGGCGATGGAATTCCCATACATCGCGCGCTGGTCGCACGCGATGGTTGATTCTTATGGGTCGTTGAGGAGTGGAGGTTTTTTCAACCAGGGGATTACCATTGAGATGAATTTCTACATTCCCGGGAATGGGGTGCTCGGACAAATTGAGCGGACGGCTCCCGGGCAAGATTACTAGCGCATGGTTTTTTACTATACCTTTCCGCCCGAGCAGCTTGGCACTCAAGAGTTGTGGGTGCTGCACAGGACCGATCAGAGCACGACTTCCAAGCTCGACTCTTTCACCTATACCCCTTCTCTGCGGCGTGTCCGCCGGCAGCCACAGCCGCGGCGTGGGGAGTGATTTCCCAACATTTGATATTCGACTCGGCTGTTGCGGAGGTTAAAGGGCCATGACGAGTAAAGTGTTTATCTTATCGGGGATGATAGCGTTCGTGGGTCTGTTGCCGTTGCGAGTGACGGGGCAGGAGGTCCAAGGTTCAAAATCCAAGGTCCAAGGTCTGGATTTCGCGGCGTCCAACGGGAGCAAAACTAAGACCTGGAAGACGCTGGAGGAACTTTCGGCTGAAGAAAAAGCTATGCTGGATCTCCGTGTTGATACTCCGCGTGACCCTCAGATCCCCTACTTGCCGGCTGAGAAGTTTCCTTTTGCAGCACCCTACACTGCGGAAGAGATGGGACTGCGCGCGATGGAGTTTCCGCATACACCTTTCTGGAACTGTACGCTGATCGATATTGCTGCTTCGGTGACCAATACAGGTTTCATGGATCAACGTGTCACCATCATTCCTGTTCTTTACTTGCCCGAAGGTGGGTTTGCTGAGCAACTCTACGCGGCCAAACCTGGCCAAGAAGTATACCGCTGGCTGTCGCAATCGGTATCGCCGCCCGAGCGTTACGGTAACCAGACATTGTACGTGGGCTATCGCAACGATCAGACTTTTACCACCAAGCTTGATCTTTTCGCCTATTCACCGGCGTTGCGGCGTGTGCGTCGCCAGCCGCAGCCGCGGCGGGAGGATCGTTTGCCGAATAGCGCATCGACCTTTGACGATCTGATTGGCCGGGACGCGTGGGAATTCAAATGGCGTATTCTGGGAACGGATGTCCTTCACCACACTGTGCGGTTTCCAGTCACCCGGCAGACCGCCGTGTTGACCGACGAAAAGGGTGGCTACATCGACGTGCCGGCTAACGAGATCAAGCTCATGGGTAAGGATTACCCTCTGTATACGGTGGACGGTGGAGTAAAGTGCTTTGTGGTGGAGGCAATTCCCAAACCAGAGTGGCTTAAAGATTACTACATGAGCAAGCTGATCTATTGGCTTGACCAGCAGTCGTTCTTTCCTTTGCGCATCGAAGAGTACGATAAAGAAGGAAAGCTTGCCTTCATTAATGTGCGGACAGGAACACGCGCCAATCCGGCGCTTGGCGATCACGGGTATGCTGTGCTGTTTGATTTGTGGTGGGATATTCCCATCGACCTGCTTTCCGCGTCGATCCACGGCATTTTGCCGCGGAGCTGGTCCGAAGAGGACAAGAGGATTTTTTTCAGTCCGGGGTTCATGCGGCGTGAGTGGTTTCTAGAACCGCCAAAGAGTCTAATGGTGCTGAACTCACCCGATGAGTTTTATTTGCGGCCGGCGCTCGAAAAAGGGCAGTTTCCCGAAGAGCGCAAGATCGAACTGCCGACGGCTCTTGAAGGACGCATCGAGGCGCAGGAACGGGAGGGACGGCTGGTATTTTGAGGCGACTCAGAAGCGAGTGAGTCGTTGCCGTGAATGCCTCAAAAAAAGTCCGGGCGCGCAGATATTTCCCGAGGCAGCGTTACGATGATAGGGCTTTCTTGTGTTTTTGACGCAATTTCGTGATGGGTTCTGCTAGGGCTCTCTCAGAGGGGCACTTCCGCTCTGCGCCTGCGGCGCTCGCGAAGTGCCCCTCTTCGTTCAAGGACAAAGGAGAACGTTCTCTATCGGCGACAGGTGAGGACTTATGAACGCGTATGATTTTCTGGTCATTGGCGCGGGCATAGCCGGGGCCTCAGTGGCGTATGAACTGGCCAGCTATGGGCGGGTAGTGTTGCTCGAGCGCGAAAGCCTGGCGGGATATCATTCAACAGGCCGATCGGCAGCGGTGCTGACGGAGAACTATGGGAACTCGATCATCCGTCGCCTCACGGTCGCCAGCAGACAGTTTTTAGAGAATGCTCCTGAGGAATTTACTTCATCCCCGCTTATTTTGCCGCGGGGGATGCTGTGGATTGCACGGGAGGAGCAGCGGGACACATTAGGCACAATGCTGACTGAGGCCCGGAAGCTCGTGCCGAGTATCCATGAGATTGATTGTGCAGACGCAAAGCGCCTATGTCCTGCATTGCGGGACGAGTACTTGGCGGCCGCGATTCTCGAACCTGAGGCAATGGATATGGATGTCCATGCCATCCATCAGGGTTTTCTCAGAGGCTTCAGACGACGCAACGGTGATCTGGTCACTGGCGCGGCGGTGACGGGGCTAGTACGAAGCGGCGATAGCTGGGAAGTATGGACGACTAAAGAACGGTTCGGTGCGAGTATTGTCGTTAACGCAGCTGGGGCATGGTGTGATGAGATCGGCCGGTTTGCTAGAGCACGAGCGATAGGTCTGACACCGAAGCGGCGCACGGCCTTCGTATTTGATGGGCCGATTCATAGTGATCTCCAGGCGTGGCCGGTCGTCATCGATGTAGACGAACAGTTCTACTTTAAGCCGGAATCTGGCCGCATCCTTGCCTCTCCCGCAGACGAGACGCCGATGCCGCCCTGCGATGTCTATGCGGAAGACTATGATGTGGCGCTGGCGGTTGATCGGATCGAGAAGGCCACGACACTGTCGATCCGGCACATCAGACACAAATGGGCGGGGCTCCGCAACTTTGTTGCAGACAAGGCGCCCGTCGTAGGGATGGATGTGGCTTTGCCGAGGTTTTTCTGGCTAGCAGGGCAAGGTGGTTACGGGATTATGACTTCACCAGCCATGGCGCGAGCGGCCGCGAACCTGATTGTTGAAGGGCGCCTGCCGGCAGATCTTGTGGCTGCAGGGTTGATACCTGGAGATCTCTCACCGGCACGGCTGCAGGGAGCATGAGGAACAAAGGGGGGAGAGGTACCCACTAAGCCAGATCAAGAGTCCATCAATTCGCTTGACCGTCAGTGCTCAATTCGGAGTCGGCCTACTTCCGCCCCTATCGACAGCCACTCGTAGTGCTTCTCGCGCATCTTCCTGACTCAGCCAAAAGAGCAAGGCACGAGATATTTTGCACCCTCTTTACGGCCAATAAGGCCCCATTCCGTCATCTCGGCATCGTGATTTTGTTGGACTCTTTTGATCCTGGTTTTGGAGAAGCTAAAGCTCGCCCTCCTGCTTACCCACTCACGGCTTCTGCTCTCAGCTGACCCCGCCGTCGAGCCAAAGTTCAGAGCTTTAGAGCTTGAAGCCTTCCGCTGCTAAGTTTAAGCCGCCTGTTTCTCCAGAGATTTGCGCACCTGGGCGTACTCTGGAAATTTACCGGTGGCTTTTTTGGAATAGATCTGTTGGCCGTCGGCAAACACTTCGAAGCGGCCATCGTCATAAGGGGCGAGGGTGAGTTGGCGAATGCGCTGTTTGTACTCGGTGAGCAACTGTTCCGTCAAACTGACGGCCTCAGGTTCGTACCCTCAGGCCGCGCAGTATTCGATGCGGATCTCCATACGGGTCCTCCTCAGATCGGTGTTATTGTAGCAAGTACCACAGCGCCGAGGCTAAGACAACGAAACCCGCGCGGCTTTGCTTTCTCCTTGTCGGTGGTTTATGCTCCGACCTAGAGCTACAAGGAGGGCCATATGGACTGGCGTGAGCGTTGTGGAAATAAATTGGTTTCGGCTCAGAAGGCGCTGAGAGCGGTACGCAACGGGGACACAGTGCAGGTGAACTGGCTGCATGCCACGCCAGTGACCCTGAGCGAAGCCTTGATAGCGCGGAAGAACGAATTACGCGACGTGAAAGTGGGCGTGATCGGACCGATGTTTAATTGGGACCAGCCCGACACGGAGCGGGCTTTCACCTTGCAAACTCCCTATCTGGGAGTGACGACGCGCCCGCCCATGGCTGAAGGACGGGTAGAGTTCATTCCAGTCGCCTACTACCGTCACAAGGAACTGCCGCCAGGGATAGAATGTGATGTGTACCTCACGCCAGTCTCTCCGCCGGACAAACATGGTTATTGCAGCTTTGGCACGGGATTGTTCATGTCCAAAACCATGGCTACGGCTGCACGTGTGGTGATTGGTGAAGTGCATCAGGATTTCGTTCGTACCGGAGGTGAGAATTACATTCACGTCTCCGAGATAACTCATTTTGTCGAACCGACCGCGCCACCACCAGCCCTGCCGCCAACGGTGCGCAATGAGGAAGAAGTGGCGGCGACGGAGGTGATTTGCACTCTCATAGCCCATGAACTCATCAATGATGGCGATACGATCCAAATCGGTCTGGGCAGCGTGTCGTCACCGCTAGGAATGTACCTGGGCGACAAGAACGACCTGGGCATCCATACCGAGGTGATCCCCGGCGGCATCGCGCGATTGGTGCAGAAGGGGGTCGTCAATGGCAAGTACAAAACTGTGAACCCGGGGAAGGCGGTCGCGAGCGCGTTCATCGGGCTTTTGCCGGACGAGCTTCCCATCATCGATGGCAACCCGAATTTTGAACTCTACGACTTCACGTACACGGATGACCTGCGCATCTTGGTCAACCAAAGGAATTACGTTGCGGTGAACAACGCGATGGCTGTAGACCTAGGAGGGCAGGCGTGCTCGGAGTCGATCGGTCCTTTTATGTACACCGGGACAGGTGGGCAGACGATTTTCACCATCACCGCAGCCTACTGTAATCCGGGACGCTCGGTGATTGTCACGCCGTCCAGTTCTCTGGTGAGAGGCCGACGAGTCTCTCGCATCGTGCCGATACTGGAGCCTGGGAGTGTAGTCACGGCGCAGCGCGCGTTCGTCGATTTCGTGGTCACTGAATACGGTATCGCCTCGCTGCGGGGGAAGAGTCTCAAACAGCGGGCAACGGCGTTGATCGACATCGCGCATCCGGAGTTCCGTGAGGAACTGAAGAAAGAGGCGAAACGGATCTATCACTTGTAGAAAGGAGGAGTGCCTATGGAACGCTTCAAATTGACAGATCTGGGGAGCAAGAAAGTTACGATGGCTTTCGATGGCAGCGGCTGGCGGATTATCGAATCCCTGGAAATCAAAACTAGCGGAGTCTGTCCGGCGTGCGGCATGGACACTGCTGCCTCGCCGGCCGCGTACTACACCGTGCCGCGACCAAAACACAAGGGGAAAGATGCTATTGCGTTATGCACCCATGCACCCACAGAGGTGGAGGAGGCAAAAAAAGTAGCCGGTAGTCAGGAGCCAACAATTGGCTCCTTCGTCGGGTGATGATTGGGAGCCCATGATGAAGCTGAGCCCCGTGTCTTCGTTTGGGCACTCCGTGTGAAAGGATCTTTTTATGGACCATAAATTCACCAACCGTCTCGCTCAGGAGACCAGTCCATATTTACTCCAGCATGCGCACAACCCGGTGAACTGGTTTCCCTGGGGCGAGGAGGCTTTTGCCAAAGCGAAGGCCGAAAACAAGCCGGTTCTCTTGAGTGTGGGATACTCGGCTTGTCACTGGTGTCACGTGATGGAGCACGAATCGTTCGAGAGCGAAGAAATCGCGGCGCTGATGAACGATCTCTTCGTTAGCATCAAGGTCGATCGTGAAGAGCGACCGGATGTGGACGAGATTTACATGAATGCCGTGCAGATGCTGACTGGGCGCGGTGGTTGGCCGATGACGGTCTTTCTCACCCCAGACGGCAAACCCTTTTATGGGGGGACGTATTTCCCGCCGGTCGATCGGCACAACTTGCCTGGATTCCCCAAGATCCTCACTGCTGTGGCACGGGCATACAAAGAACGGCCGCAAGATGTGACAAAGGCCACGGGCCAGATCCTAGAGAATCTGGAAAAGATGACCCACCGGCAGGAGACTTCCCGTCCGTTGCGGATCGAGATCCTAGCGAATACGGCGGCCAGTCTGGCTCAACATGTCGATCACACCCACGGCGGGCTTGGTGGAGCACCCAAGTTTCCCAATGCGATGGTCTTTGCCCTATTTCTGCGGCAGTATCACGCAACAGGGAATGATCTGTATTTGCAAATGACCACTCACACGCTGCACAAGATGGCGGAAGGTGGAGTGTACGATCACCTCGGTGGCGGGTTCCACCGCTATGCAGTGGATGAGCGGTGGCTGGTGCCGCACTTTGAAAAGATGCTCTACGATAACGCGCTGCTGACGCGTTTGTATTTAGAGACCTACCAAGCGACCCAGGAGCCGTTTTTCCGCCAGATAGCCGAGGAGATTCTCGCTTATGTGGAGCGGGAGATGCTGCACCCGGACGGTGGGTTTTACTCGACGCAGGACGCGGATTCAGAGGGGCAGGAGGGAAAGTTTTTCATCTGGAGTCGTGCTGAGGTCATGCAGGTGCTCGGGGACGAGATAGGGGAAATCTTCTGCCGCTACTACGATGTCACCGATGTGGGAAATTTCGAGCATCACAACATTCTCCATCCGACCCTCACACTGGCGCAGTTGGCCAAGCTGTTCCGCCGAGACGAAGAGGAAGTGACACGCTTAATCGCTAAGGCGAAGGAGAAAATTTTCACCGTGCGTGAGGGCCGAGTCAAACCCGGGCGAGACGAAAAGATTCTTACCAGTTGGAACGGCTTGATGCTCTCGGCGTTTGCTGAGGCCTATAAAGTTTCGGGGAATCCGCGCTACCGGGAGATCGCACACCGGACCACGGAGTTTCTTTTTACCCGCCTTTATCAAGACGGGCGATTACTGCGCAGCTTCAAGGACGGACAGGCGAAATTCAACGCTTACCTCGATGACTATGCGTTTTTCGCGGCGGCGTTGATCGACTTGTACGAAGCGACATTCGAGCGATTCTATCTGGAGCGTGCGGTAGAATTCACCGATGCTTTGCTTGCGCGTTTTTGGGACGAAAAAGAGGGTGGGTTTTTCTTCACCAGTAGCGACCACGAAACGTTGATTACGCGGTCCAAGTCGGCCTTTGACGGGTCGATTCCCTCGGGCAATTCAGTGGCGGTTTTCAACCTGCTGCGGCTGTCCTATCTGAGCGACAATCAGGACTATCTCGCGAAAGCAGAACAGGTCCTCCGCCTCTTCTACGACGCGATGGAGCAGAATCCCTTCGGCTTCAGCAATATGCTTTGCGCCCTGGACTTCTATTTGATGCGCCCCAAAGAGGTCGTCTTGCTAGGCGACAAAGACGCGCCGGCCACCAGGGAGATGCTGGCGCGGATTCATGGAATGTTTCTGCCTAACAAAACGCTCACGTGCTGCGACCCGAGTGACCCCGCCGCAGCAATGCCCGCCCTGTTGACTGGAAAAACCCAGACAGATGGGAAACTCACAGTCTATGTGTGTCACAACTTTACCTGCTCGCTGCCAGTAACTGAATGGGGAGATCTGAAAGAACTGATAGAAACTTGAGACTAGGAGGGGAGAAGCAAGAGAGCAGAAAAATAAGGGGGGCTTATGCGGATCTTGAGCGGATTGCTGCAAGTGGTGTTCTTTCTGGTCCTGCTTGGTGTTGCGTTACTAGCGGCAGGGGTTATTTCTAATCGCCTACCGCTGACAGAGCCGCCGGGGCTGTGGACCAGACTTTCGACCTACCTCAATACCAATGTGGCCGAAACGCAAGAGAACTCGTCCTTTCCGGAATTGCGCCTCCGTCGGTATGAGGCTCCGCCAGAGTTGCTCTTTGATGTAGCCCGGCGAGCGGCGCAGAACTTAAAGTGGGAGATAACCGTGCTGGACGCTGCTAAAAAAGAGATCCAGGCGGTGGTGACCAGCAAAATCTGGGGTTTCAAGGATGATGTCACGATCCAAATCCAACCGATCAATGGCCTGACCGGCGCCGATCTTCAAACCGGTGGCGGTTTCTTATGGATTCGCTCGGCCTCTCGCGTGGGAAAAGGAGATTTGGGGGCTAACACTCGGCATGTTCTCGACCTCAGCCAGGCGGTGGATGCTATTGTGCCGGTACAGGCGCTGGCGCCGCAAAAGAACGCTGAATGATGAATGATGAATAAAGAGCGAATGACTTTACTCTCCTGAAGGAGGGACAATGGAAAAGATTGTGCGGTTTTACAGTGAGACCGTGCCGATGTCGGGGGTGTTGTTTCTGCCTGATAATCTGGCACGAGGAGAGAGACGACCTGGGATCGTGCTGTGCCATGGCTTCACCGCCGTCAAAGAAGTCTTGCTGCCGGAGATCGCGCGGCGGCTGGCCGGACTTGGCTACGTCGTCCTGACCTTCGACTATCGTTTTCTTGGCGAGAGCGGAGGTGAACCGCGCCGCCAGATTATTCCGATGCTACAGATTGCAGATATTCGCAATGCTGTGACCTTCTTACAGCACCAACCCGAAGTGAATTTTGAACGATTAGGTCTGTTCGGCGTGAGTCTCGGCGGAGCCAATGTCAGCTATGCGGCCGGCGTAGAGGAACGGGTAAAGGCGACGGTGAGTGTGTGTGGCATCGGTGACTGCGGACGGTGGATTCGCGACGCGTGCCACTTCTGGGAATGGAAAGCGTTACTGCACCGTTTGGCCGAAGATCGGCGTGAGCGCGTGCTTACCGGTCGTCTGCAGTACGTTCAGGCCAAGGACATCGTGCCGGAACCCGAGAGCACAACGAAACTGTTTGATGAAATCCTCCAGCAATATCCGCAGTGGAGTCGAGAAATCACTCTCGCTTCAGGTGAGGCGCTGATCGCATACCGGCCCGAGTCGGTGGTTCACCAAGTTTCACCACGGGCCATCATGTGGTTGCACGGTGATGGCGACGAACGGGTGTCGATGGAGGAATCAATCTCGATGTACCAGAAAGCCGGCGAGCCCAAGAAATTGGTGATTCTGCCGGGCTTAGGACATAGTGACATCATTTCCGGGCCGGGGCTGCAACAGAGCCTGCCGCATATCAAAGAGTGGTTTGCGGAGCATCTCTAGGGGCTGAAGGCTGGAGACTTGAGACTGGTGAAGCTGGGAACTGTGGATCATTGGTCTGTCTAATCGGCAATCCGCATTCCCTAATTAGAAAAAAGGGGGAAGCATGGGGACTTTTCGTGAAGAGTTTGTTGAACTGAGCGGTGCAAAGGTGCAGTTAATCAAAGGAGGGAAGGGTAGCCCTCTCTTGCTGTTACATGGCGCCGGAGGGAATCCTGGCTGGCTGCAATTCCACGACATGCTGGCCAAGCACTATGAGATTTACCTTCCTACTCATCCGGGGTTTGGTCGTTCAACCCGGCCCGACTGGCTCGACACCATGAGCGACATGGTGGATTTTTACATGGACTTCCTAGACCGCTGTGAGCTGCGGCGGGTACCGGTGGTTGGCTTCTCAATGGGCGGCTGGCTGGCGGCGGAACTGACAGCGACTTGCCCAGAGCGCGTGTCTAAGCTCGCTCTGGTTGATGCGGTGGGACTGAAGGTCGAGGGGGCGGACGTAGCGGATATTTTCCTGCTGACCCCGCAGGAACTTTCACCGTTGATTTTTTATGACATTAATCAGGTGGCGGAGCGGGAGAAGCTTTTCCCCGTCAAGCCAACGCCGGAGGAGGTGGAACTGCGCGACAACAGTCAGATCATGGCGCAGCTCCTGGGCTGGAAGCCTTATATGCACAACCCTAAACTCACTCACCGCCTGCGTCGGGTGAAGTCGCCGACCCTGGTCGTGTGGGGCAAGCAGGACCGCTTAGTTCCGCTCGCTCATGGGGAAGCCTACTGCAACGCAATCCGTGGGGCAGAACTCAAAGTGATCGACCGCTGTGGCCATGCGCCGCAGTTGGAACGACCGGCGGAGTTTGTCGCGCTGATCGAAGAATTTCTGGCTCGACCATAGGAGAGTGCTTCGACCCTTCGACTACGCTCAGGCCTCAGCACGAACGGTGACTGTTCGTGCTGAGGCGCATAGCTCGTGCTTGTAACAAAAAGATATCGGGGAGGGGATTATGATCGACTACTACTATTTCAGTGAGATGCCGTACCCGGAGACGCCGGAACTCGACCAATATCCATCTATTCGCCTGACCTATCCGAACAAATACTTTAACCCGGAGAAGGGCGCGCAACTCTACAAACGGTACTTGGATGAATATGCCTATGCGGAGACTGTGGGATTTGACGGCCTGATGGTGAATGAACACCATAACACCCCTACCTGTATGCATCTGGCGGCGAACCTCAGTGCGGCGGCGCTGATCCAACGGACGAAGAGTTGTAAGATCCTGCTTCTGGGGAACGTGATCGCTTTGTGGGAGAACCCGGTGCGCTTAGCGGAAGAGGTAGCGATGCTGGACCTGATGTCCGAGGGACGGCTGATCTCGGGCTTTGTGCGTGGCATTGGCATTGAACAATTCTCCATGAACTTGAATCCGGTTCTCAACCGTGAACGTTTTCAGGAGTCACACGACTTGATCATCAAAGCGTGGACGCAACCGGGCCCCTTTCGCTGGGAAGGAAAACACTTTCACTTTCGTTATGTAAACCCGTGGATCTTCCCGCTGCAAAAACCCCATCCGCCTATTTGGATTCCAGGAATCGGTAGTACGGAATCAATCAAATGGGCCGCGCGGCATGGCTACCCCTATGTCTCCTTTCTGGCGCCGATGGATATGGCGGAACATTGGTTCGACATTTACCGCGAGACCGCGCAGGAAAGCGGTCTCACCGCGACTCCCGACAATCTCGGCTACATGACTGGTTGTTTTGTCGCTGACAGCGAAGCCGAGGCACGCAAGTCATACGAGCACTATCTGTGGCGCACCCAGACCTCGCTGAAAGGGCCTCTCCACTACTACATGCCGCTGGGGATGACGACCAAGGGTACCACCTCGATCCTTTCTGGAGGGTCAGGCACCAAGAAACACAAACCGGTCTTTCAGATGTCGATTGACGACCTACGCGAGGCCGGCGGTTTTGTGGTCGGAACCCCCAAGGAAGTGACGCAGCGGCTCAAGGAGATCATTACCCGCTTGGGCATCGGCCATTTGATCTTCGAAGCACAGTATGGCGGTCTGCCGCATGATCTGACCATGCGTAGCATCGAGCTGATGGGTAAGGAAGTGCTGCCGGCGCTGCGCAGGGAGTTACCCGGGTAGGGAAGGGGTGGAGAACCTTTCAGTGGATGTAGGGCGTACGAAGCGCGCCAAGCGGGAACACCGCAATGGCGCGTAGTACGCGCCCTACGAAGCTTCAGGACTTGGGGTGCTCCTCCAGGGTAGGGGAGGCAGTGAAGGAGGGAGATTCGTAGCGAGTTGGCGCGATAGTGTGTTCTTTCACCCACTGTAACCCGAACAACCGCGCAGCGAGTTCGTGACGGTTGCGTACCTGCCAGGCCGCTTTTACACTGACCGCTGCGCCGGCCACGATGGCACGACCGCCACCTCTCCATTTGGCAAGTATGCGGGGGTCGATCTTGTCTACAATATTGTCCCGAATCAGGTCACGGTCTCGTCGGTGCTGATCCATCTACCGCGTATCGACGACAAAGAAACTGTCTGTGTCCAACAAGATGCGCCACAAGATCAAACGTTCACTTTCCATCGGTACGGGCCACAACTACAGCTATCTGCTGAATACGAACGCCCCGTCGAATGCGGCGGTCGTCAATCTCATCATGCCCAACAAGAATCAATTTCCCTTTGTGAGACAACCTGACGGGACGCTGATCAACACGACCATTCCCGCCTTACGGGGCGCTGTGCTGACCACCCCTGTTGATGCGCAAGCGACCCTGCGCTGGAAAGATGGCACGACGTTATGACCAGCAGCACCATCGCCCATAGAGTGAGTGCAGCGCCAGCATTTGTTCGAGTAATACACAAGCCACTGTTGGCGGTGGAGCCACCACCGCATACCGTGTTCTGCGTCACGGATGACAAGACCAATATGAGGACAATACAGTTGCCAGTTGGGGCAAATAAACCGTCGGCCTATGAGGAGATTGTTCAAAGAAGGTTTTGAAAGAGGCTTTTTACAGCCTCCACAATAAGCAATGGCTTCTTTTTGGTGGTGCCTTCCTTCGTGCTCCATACCTGCCTCAAGGCCTTCCTATAAGAAGATCTTTAGAGTTAAAAGACTGAAGGGACATTTTGTCATAGGAAAAAATCACTCCCACAACCTGCGACCAGCAAGCCCGCCACCTGTTTGCGAGCCATCAGGTTGTATAAGCTTCTTTTGACAACTTCCACAATTTTTCATATATACAACTATATAAAAACACAAACGAAACCGAAGCCCACACGGCCGCTGGTAGCCCGCGTGGGTGCAAGCCGGCAAGTCGCTATCCCGAAAAAGCTCCATGATGAGCTGGGTCTGGCCACCGGCGATTATATCGAGTTTGAGCGCAAGGGAAACCAGCTTGTTCTCACCCCGAAGGAGTTTATTGAAAAGCACCTTGCCGAAGGGTTGGAAGATCTGAGAAAAGGCCGCGTCTATGGGCCGTTCGCGTCCGTAAAGGATATGCTCACATCCCTCCACAGCGTCGAGAAGCCCCGAAAGAAATCTAAACGCGCGGCCTAAATGCGGCTTTTTACAGCAGCGCGGCAGTTCAAAGAGCGCTTTGCAGACCTATAATGAGTAGGACCACTACGGTAGACCGTGTAAGTGGCTTTTCTCCCCCACGGACCGGGCGCAGTGCCGCCAGAGCCATGGCGATACCAGGTCTAACGGCATGTAATGCAGATCGAAGTCAAACTCTTTGCCAACCTGCGCACACTCCTTCCTCCAACGTCATGCTGACTTTACTGCCGGAGGAGCCTGGAGGAAGGAGCTACTATCGAGACCCTTATCCACCACCAGGCCGGCCATTTACGGTTGCACTTGCTACCGAGGACGCAGGTCTATAATGGCCTTGCAGAGCAGCGCGGCAGCGGCAGAGGCTGTGAGCTTTCATGAAAGTCGACGGCGTTAACATAGAGCTTTTCTTTGTGTCCGAAGTGCTCAAGCTGAAGTCGCTGCACTACGGTTACTGGGACGAGCCGCCAGCCGTGCCCGGAGCGGTCCTCGGCCTGAGCGAAATCAGCCGGGCCCAGGAGCGGTACACCCTGAATCTGCTGCAAGCGATTCCCCATCATGTAAAGAGCGTTCTTGATGTCGGCTGCGGCATCGGCGACAACGCGCGCGCGATGCTTGGCCGCGGCCTGCGGGTCACAGCGCTTTCACCGGACAAAAGTCACCGACGCTACTTCGACGATCTCCCAGCCCAAAACCTGTCTTTTTACGGCAGCAAGTTTGAGGATTTGAATATCGACCAGGTGTTCGATCTGGTTCTGATGAGCGAGTCGCAAAATTATTTTGACGCTGATATAGGCTTGAAACAGGCCCGGCGCTACCTGCGCCCTGGCGGCTACCTTTTAATAGCCGGCCTGTTCCGCAAGCAGCACGACGCCGCCTTTGGCAAGATTCGCAATGTCACAGGCGATTACTTGGAAAAGGCGGCACGCACTGGGTTTGCCCTGGTACAAACACGGGATATTACGACCCACGTTCTGCCGACGATTCAGACCATAAACGCGGTCCGTCTTCAGCATCTCGAACCGGCGTTGGATTTAGTGCAGCGGTATCTCCGCGCGTCGATGCCGCTCAAGTTGAAGGTGATGCAGCTTCTTTTCCGCAAGCAGATGAAGGAGCTAGCGAAACTCGCAACGTATTACAAAGAGCGGACCGACCCCGCCGTATTTGTAACGCACGTCGAATATCTCATCTTTTTGTTTCAGTTGCGGCCCGCGGCGGTGGAATAAGGCGCGATGTATCAGGAGTGCCGTCACTCGGCGAACCGGCCCAACTCGCTGCGGAGCGTGGAGAAGAGCGTCGGCCTTGTGGATGCCCGCCTTCTCTTAAAAGAGCGCTCAGGTGCGCGCGTTATCCCCAAGACCGCCGGAACGCTCCTTCTAAAATCGTCGTTGGGGCCAGCTCAGCTCGGCAGCCGTGCTATACTGCACAACATGACTGAGTTGCTGACCAATGCACTCAATAGGGATGCGCGGGGAGCACTGCGATCCGAATGGCGAACTTAACCTTCATCGAAAAGAACAAACTCGAGAAGCTCTTTGAAATGGGGGGTGGGTATGTTTTGAATTTTTCCGACCGCACATTTCAAGAGTTCGTCGTGGACAGCGTGGGTCGGAACATATTGGATCTGAAGTACAGATATGCGAGCGGCTCGAAGGCCAACCGCCTAAGAGCATTTTGGCGCAAAGAACCGAATCACGTAGTCGGTAAGCTGCTGTGTGACTTATTGGACTACTGCAAAGACGGCTCCGCTCAGCCTTCGAGTCTCCACGAGGATTGCCGCCGTATTGCGCAGCGGCTTCGTCAGGATGCGCCGGTACAAGATATCGAAGCAATTTCAGCGGTTTCCGCAGAAAGAGACTTCGAGGTTCTCGCGAAGAGTGTCAGGGACGCAATCGAGAAGAACGAGCCCGAGTCCGGCCTAGACCGGCTTCACACGTTTGTGGTGAAGTACATCCGAATCCTGTGCGAGAAACACGGGATCGCTGCGGATCGCGATAAGGCACTGCACAGTCTATTCGGCGAGTACATCAAGCAGTTGAAAAAGTCTGGCCGCCTCGAGTCGGAGATGACTGAGAGAATTTTGAAATCGTCGATTTCGATTCTTGAATCTCTACGGGATACATTCCCCGAAGCTTGCTTCGTTTTGGTTAATTTGGTGGACCCGATGCCTCGCAGCTTGCTGCGAGGTTCTTCACTCCGCAAGTGGAACGATGAGTGAGCCTCGGAATGAGGGAGACGACGACATCCCGTTCTAAGCGTATAGATCGGGGAGTCAGTGGGGGGAGGGAAGGTCATGAGATAAACCTCCTCTAAGGCTTTGGAGTTTACTTTCTCACCAGGTGTATAAATTCCTCGGGGCGTATCCTCTGCACGTCTTGGTAGCTTTCAGGTCAAGTAAGTCTTTGTCTCTGGTCACGAGGTAGGAAGCACTGGCAGCGAGGGCGGTAGCAACCACATAATCGTCATTCGGGTCACGGCATACCTGAACGGCGGGGAGATTGCTCACCGGCCGGGCAAACGCACGCAGTAACGCCCCGTACTCCTCTACATCTTGGGCGGTGTAAGAAAAGTTTGCACGCAAGTGCTCACGGTGTAAGAGGACGTCGCACGTTTCTTCAATAATGGCAGGCGCAAGGTGAAATTCAAAAGCTCCTTTGACAGCATAGTCAAGGAGCTGGGCAGTAACACCCTGTTTACGAAGGAACGCACTCACCAGAGCGGTAGAATCAAAAACGGCTTTAAGCATGGCGGCGGCGGTGTTGTTTCTCTTTCCTGAAGGCCTTTACCTCCTTGACAATGAGCTGTTCTTGCTCTTCATCAGATAACTTGCTGGCGGGCTGCTTGGCATGGACACGGTCAAGCAGCTGCAGAAGGGCTTTGCCTGCTTTCTGGCGTTCCACCACGCTGACGGGTTTGAGCAAAATACCTTCTTTCACGGCCTGCGCTTCCAGGTAATCACCTTCTGCTAAACCGAACTGCCGCCGCAGTGCGGCGGGCAAGGTAATTTGGCTCTGGCGCAGAATTTTTAAGAGTGCCATCTGCTGTGTCTCCTTTCTGCAGGGGAGTGAGAATTAAAGGATATATAGGGATTTAGTAAGTTACATATTAAGTATATGCCTATGAAAAAAGATGTCAAGGGAAATCAGAGAGTTACAGATAAGTGACCAAGGAGAGGAACCGCCCACGAGGAAAAGCTCACCCCACCCGGTGGCTGGCAAAGAGCTTGCGGGCCTGCTGGTCTCTAGCTGGGTTGGTCAGTTGCGCGGAGGGGGTAGGGTGGCATCTCTTATCTGAGCTTTGCAGGGTCAAGGCACTGTAGTAACTCTCGGAGAAAAAGTGTTGCCCGTCTCAAGGTGCTCCGCCATTCCTCGCGGGATAGGGCGTTGCCTTTAGAGTCCGACAATTCATCAAATAAACCGCCGGGGCCTTTCGGGCGCCATCGAGTTGCCAAAGACTCTATTTCCTTCCTTGTGACACCATCGGAGGCAAGTTGGCTGCCAATAGAGATTATCTTGTCATGCTTGTTCTGTGGAGCTTCTCGCCGTGGGCGCCGGCGCAAAAGAGCCGCGATAGTTTCATTTATGCACTCTCGCATTGGTATAAGAGAGGTGTTGGTCGGTGAATTGAGGGTCACAGGTTTTTCATACGCCGCCCACGCATTCTCAAACAGCGTGAGAGGGCTTTGTTTACCTGATGCAGCCTTATCTAGCTGGAATTGCCTTAGTAGGGGCAACACGCTTTCCTTGTCCGCTAATTGGTCAAGCACGTAGCTCAACTGTTCTGAATCAGCGCGTGCGGCATCTTGCTTATCCGGCGACTGGTAAGAAGCAAGAAGCTGAGGGGAAGCCAAAACGGTCATTTCAAAAGCTGCTGTTGTGAGTCCAGGGCTGTTTACGAGTGGAGAAGCAAGGGGCCTTAGGCCAGCAATTACGGCATCCTGTTGGTCATTCAGGGATTGCCATGCCTTGAGTGCACGACCAAAGTCAAATCCTGGGGGCGGTGAGTACTCTATGACCTTCCGGCTTACCCCTGACAAATCGAGTATTCCTTGACCCCACTGCGTGAGGTCTCGTCCTAGTTTCACGACTTCTTCTGCTTTTACCTCGTTGTTTTGGATGAGTCTCTCTAGTTTATCTTTTGACTGGTCTGATAACATATTCTCGATATTACACCACCCGATGGCTGGCGAACAGTTTTCTTGCCTGTTGGTCTCTAGCTGGATTGGTGAGCTGCGCGTAAATGGTCGTATTCTGGATATTGGCATGGCCTAGCCAGTCTTTGACAAAGGAAAGATCTGCGCCGGCGTCTTTGCAAAGCAGGGGGACTGACGGAAAGCCAGTCGGAAAAGAATTGGGTAAACGACAAAGGCTCTAGCGCCGGAAAGCCGACAATAGCGCGGGCGCGCACGAAATTGTCACCGAGTTGTATAAACATGATGTCAGACTGTCCCGTTGTCGCCGAAGGCGTAACGCACCTCGCATTTAAGAAAGACAGGACCAGACAGACGTCAATGATTTCGTTGCAAGCTGCAGTAAAGGCCGCATCGCTCGATGTATGCTCCACGCCCACGTGAAGCCCGCGCGGCACTTGATCGCGCGTCAGGCGCGGCGTAAGTTCGGGTGACCAGGAAATACAAGCCCTTGCAACTACAAACTCTGTGTGCCACGATTGGGTATCTTTAACTGGGGGGCATGCTATGGACCGGCTCAAGGCCATCGAGAACCACGTTGCGGCGGTTACGGAGAGAGTTTCGTCGGTCTATGTGCCTCCCCTCCAACTCACAGAAGGGCAGCCACCACCCATCGCTGCGAACGGCGGTTTATCCTACATGTCGTTCGATCGGGACGGGGATGCGGGAACTGCTGCAGCGACGGAGGTGGCGCTCCACCAGATTGCCGAGGGGGAAGGGCAGGCGGTTATCGACATGCTCGACAACGCTCCCCCCGGCCCAATCGAGACCAAGTGGGGCGTCGGGTTGCGTAGCTACTCAGAGTGCCTGGAATATATGCGGGCGAACAACATCGAAGCCCCTGAAGGCGGCGTAGCGCTTCCGCTGCGCTACACCGTCTACGAGCAGCCGTCCTACTCCATCGTCTCGTCCAACGCGCTCTGGCGGGACCCGGCGCGCGAGGCCGAGGCAAAAGCGTTGCGCAAGGAAGAGCAGGACATCGGGCGGCGATGCCTCTATTTTCCGCAGGTGTTGCGCGACGCGCGACGAATGGAGGAGTACTACCCAGGTCTCTCGCCCAACAGCCCCGAGTGCATGGACAAGCTTGGCCTTGCGCTGGCGCACTGCGAGTCCAAGTGCGAGAACTTTTACGACGCGGCGGAGGTGGAGCGCGTGTTCTACCCGGAGATGGAGAAGCTCCTCTTGGAGTTTTTCCCGGACGCGACGGATGCGCTCGTGTACAACCACGACGTGTTTGACAAGGACTACGAGGGCGACCGCACGGAGGACCAGGACAACAAGAACCCGGGTGTGAACGCCAACTACGCCAACCTCGTGCACAACGACCTGAACGACAACAGCGGCCGCGTGCGCTGCCGCGAGCTGCTCACGAAGAACCTGCGGAACTTCGGGCGCGAGCAGCACTGCACGGAGGAGCAGGCCGACGCGAAGATGTCGCGGCGGTTCATGTCGATCAACCTCGCCAAGCCGATGGAGACCGTGCGCCAGAACCCCTTCGTGCTCTGCGCCTGGCCCTCTTTCGCCGACCAGCCGTACATCACCAACTACCGCGTCTACGACGACCGCGTCGGCGAGACCACCCGCTTCACCTACCGCCCCGACCACGAGTGGTACTGGTTTCCCCAGCAGAAGCCCACCGAGGTCTCGATGCTCAAGTGCTACGACTCTGTCACCGACGGTTCCGTCTCGCGCTGGTCTTTCCACAGTGCCTGCATCGACCCAACCGCGCCGGACGACGCTCCCTGCCGCAAGAACGTCGTGGTCCGAGCCTTTGTCTTCTTCTAAGAAAACAAAAAGACGCAGCGGTGAGAGGCAGAGAACCGCCGTCCTCGAAATATCTATGCTCTACTGAATTGGCGAGATACGAATTAGCTGGGTGCGACAGATATTAGACACGCGGATTCATCTTGGCAGCATTCTTATGTCGGAATCGGTGCTGGCTAGGAACTACTCGTGCCTGGTCGCTACTGGCAACAAGTGATCCTAGCCGACCAGGAGAAGGAAATTGCCCAGCCTAAAAGGAACCAAAACCCATCAGAGTCTGAAGGAAGCGTTCGCCAGCGAGAGCCAGGCCAATCGACGCTACCTGTACTTCGCAAAAGTCGCCGACCTAGAAGGCCAGCCTGAGATCGCCGGGCTGTTCCGCGACATCGCGGAAGGCGAGACCGGTTGTGCGCACGGCCATCTCGACTATCTGAAGCAGGTGGGCGATCCCGTTACCGATCTGCCGATCGGCGATTCGCTGCTCAACCTGAAAGCCGCGGTGCATAGCGAGACCTACGAGTACACCGACATGTATCTGCGGATGGCCAAGACCGCGCGCGAGGAAGGTTTTACCGAAATCGCGGATTGGTTCGAGACGCTCGCCAAGGCCGCGAAGTCGCACGCGGGCCGCTTCGGGAAGGCCGCCGATCCGCTCAGGTAATCTTCTCAATCCAGAATGCGAGCACTGGGCGCCTTCACC
>JBGPOI010000033.1:0-19010 GCA_041487975.1 Binatia bacterium
CTTACATCTACTCGCTCGTATCGGGGACCGCCTGCAGCAAAGTAAAAGTGTAGGGGTCGGCTCAATCGGGATAGTTACTCTAACTTAAGGAGGGCACTTTATGCAGCGGTCACATTCCATTCACTGGGGGCTGGCGGTACTGGCTGCCGCGAGCCTCGCAGTTTTCACCACCCCGGCATCTGCCGAACTGAAGCCCGGGGACAAGCTCGACAAAGCCAATTGCCAGGAAGCCAAGGGTCAGTTACCGGACTACGTCATGGAGAAATTCTGTGACGGGAAGTACACCGCAGAAATCATTGAGGTCAAAGACGACGCGTTTCAATACAGCAAGAAGTTCAAAGCCGGTTCTGAATCCAACGCCGGCAAGTACTTTGTGACTGACGACGGTTACATGTACGAAACCGCCTCCAAGACCTGGCCGCACTTCTGGTACGGTTTCCCCTTCCCCGACCTCGATGAAAAAGATCCCAAAGCCGGCTCCAAGGTAATGTACAACCACCAAGTAGCGCGCTTCCAGGTGGATGACGTGTACTGGTTCCTGGCAATAAAGTGGGCCACCCCGACCGGGTATGACCGCTCGGTGGAGTTCGGCGCCTATGCCACCTGGTACATCGGCCGGCACTCCGGACCAACGGAAAACCCGGATGACTGTTATCTGAAGGACATTATCTTCGGTGTCGCTCCCTACGACATAGTGGGCGTGTCCACCCTGGAGTGGTGGCACACGGACCCGGCACAGTGGCAGTCGATCTGGGCGTTCGTGCCTACCATTCGGCGCGTGCGCCGTCTGACCGCGTCGAACTCTTCGGAAGGGCTATTCGGCTCGATCCTCGCCCGTGACGATGCCTATGGCTGGGCCGGCAAGATCCAGTACATGAACTGGAAACTCCTTGGTGTGCAGGACGTGTTAGTGCCGATCGCGCCGAGCGGTATTGAGAAGGCAATGGTGGCTGGTGAGCCCGCTCCCAAGAAACTGTCTGCTGACTCTTCGCTGATCAAGGTTAAAGGTGAAGTGCCAGGGAACCAGGTGGCTCGCATTACTTGGTCGCCGGAAGAGCGGATTGAGGTTGGTTACGAGAAGCCAGGCTGGCAGGGTGCTGCCTGGGCGCCGACTAAGCTGAAGTTGGCCAAGCGCAAATGCTGGGTGGTCGAAGCCACGCCGAAGGATCCGTATTACGCCTATGGGCGGCGGGTGGTTTACATCGACAAGACTGCCTATTGGGCGTACTGGACAACCTTGTACGACCGCGCGGGCGAATATTGGAAGACCATCTTGTGGATGGACAAGATGGCGTATACCCCTGGCCGTGATATGACCGTGCGCCATCCGTTCTGGGGGATGGGCGAGGACGTGCGGCAGAACCGGGCGAGCTTCTTTGATGTACAGTCGAAGGGCTACTACACCGAGTATGAACTGGGTTTCCCGGATTCCACCTACGTCACTACTAACCTGTCGGCGATGGGGAAGTAGGCCAAGAAGCTAGAGACAGAGACTGAAGACTAGCTTCTAGTGATAAAGAGGGGCGGGGCGACTCGCCCCTCTTTTTTTTGTCTCTTCCTCCCTCTGTTTTGCTGGGTTTTGCTGTTTGTTCTTTGTCTTTTAGTTCGCTATGCTACGGGGCTGAAAATTGTTCTGGTAGGGACTCAAGAAGAAAAAATGTAAAAATACTTTTTTTCGTTATAAAGAAATAAATTTTTCTCTTCCGGGATTGTCTTGAATACAAGAAGACTTATGTCCAAAAAAATGTTCATGTGCCGAGCCCCGCCGAGCGGGAGCCCAAGGGCATGGGTTGTGATTCCATCAGGACAATGACTCTAACCAAGGAGGACTGTAATGCAGAGGTCGCGTTTTTCTCGAGTGGGGCTAACCGTGCTGGCGGCTGCCACCCTCACCATGTTTACCACCCCGGCATCCGCCGAGTTGAAACCGGGCGATAAACTCGACAAATCCAACTGTCAGGAAGCCAAAGATCTGCTGCCGGAGCACGTCATAGAGAGGTTCTGTTCCGGTCAGTACACGGCGGAAATCATCGAAGTGAAGGACGACGCGTTTCAATACAGCAAGAAGTTCAAGGCCGGCTCCGAAGCCAACGCCGGCAAGTACTTTGTGAACGACGACGGTTACATGTACGAGACTGCCTCCAAGACCTGGCCGCACTTCTGGTACGGTTTCCCCTTCCCGGATGTGAATGAGAAAGATCCCAAAGCCGGCTACGAAGTGATGTACAATCATCAGGTGGCGCGTTACCAGGTGGATGACGTGTACTGGTTCCTGGCAATAAAGTGGGCTACCCCGACCGGGTTTGACCGCTCGGTGGAGTTTGGCGCCTATGCCACCTGGTACATCGGCCGACACTCTGGCCCAACCGAGAACCCGGATGACTGTTATCTGAAGGACATTATCTTCGGTGTCGCCCCCTACGACATCGTGGGCGTGTCCACCTTGGAGTGGTGGCATACCGACCCAGCGCAGTGGCAGTCGATCTGGGCGTTCGTACCCACCATTCGGCGCGTGCGGCGTCTAACGGCGTCGAACTCTTCGGAAGGGCTGTTCGGCTCAATCTTCGCCCGCGATGATGCCTATGGCTGGGCAGGTAAGATCCAGTACATGAACTGGAAACTGCTGGGCCTGAAGGAAATGCTGGTGCCGATCGCCCCGAGTGGCATTGAGAAGGCGATGGTGGCGGGAGAGCCGGCTCCTAAGAAACTGCCTGCTAATTCTAGTTTAATCAAAGCCAAGGGTGAGGTCCCGGCCAATCAGGTGGCTCGCATCACCTGGTCGCCAGAAGAGCGCGTCATAGCTGGCTACGAAAGGGAAGGCTGGCAGGGTTTAGCCTGGGCGCCCACCGGCTTGAAACTGGCCAAGCGCAAATGCTGGATGGTCGAAGCCACCCCCAAAGATCCCTACTATGCTTATGGCAGGCGGGTGCTCTATATTGACCAAAAAGCTTACTGGGCGTATTGGGGGACCCTCTATGACCGCGCCGGCGAGTTCTGGAAGACGATCTTGTGGATGGACAAGATGGCGTATACCCCTGGCCGTGACATGACCGTGCGGCACCCATTCTGGGGAGTGGCGGAGGATGTGCGGCAAAACCGGGCGAGCTTCTTTGACGTGCAGTCGAAGGGCTACTACACCGAGTATGAACTGGGACTCCCGGATTCGACCTACGTCACCACTAACCTGTCGGCGATGGGGAAGTAGGCCAGAGACCTAGTGTACATCCAGAGATATGTTGTGCATTCGTCGTAGGGGCAGCCCTGCGTGGCTGCCCAGCCCTCGTAGGGGCATGGCGCGCCGTGCCCCTACCTAGCCATGCACAGGAAGTTCATCGGAATTGCACTAGAGACTAGAGACCGGCTTTTGGTGACAAAGAGGGGCGGGGTGACTCGCCCCTCTTCTGTTGTGCCCTTCCGCTGAAAGCTGGCGGCTGAGCCCTGATAGCGGCTTTCCCCTTTGCCTTTCTGTCTGGTCTGCTACAATGCCACCCCTGCGATGACTGGCAAGGTGGACCTATTCGTTTACGGCACCCTGATGAGTGAGAGTGTCCTCTACTCTCTCACCGGGCGCTATCTCCCCGGGTGTGAGACCGAACTGTCTGGGTTCGAGCGTTTCCTCCCCCATAACGGTTATCCATACATCGTTCCCAATCCCAGTGCCCGGGTACAAGGGATTCTGCTCGCAGGGATCGATCCGCCCGCTCTCGCGGCCTTGGACCGCTACGAAGAAGAGGGGCACCTGTACTACCGCTGTCGAGTCGAGGTGACCGTTGACGGTCGTTGCGTGCCCTGCAAGGCCTATGTTGGCGACGTCGCAGCTCTCGAAACATATTGTTATGATACTTCCCAATCTGGCAAACGGTAGTTCCTCTCCCAACGAACCTCCACAATTACCACCTCCCAGCCGCTGGGAGCGGTTGCGTACGCTGTTTATCGGCAAAGCCAAGGATCCCTTAGCGCCGGATGTGTTCCATCGGATCTCCTTGGCAGCTTTCCTCGCCTGGGTAGGGTTGGGTTCCGATGGCCTTTCTTCTTCCTGCTACGGTCCGGAAGAAGCCTTCTTGGCGCTGGGCTCGCACACGTTCCTCGCGCTGGTCCTGGCCGCTCTTATGGCTGTGACCGTCTTTGTCATCTCCGCCAGTTATTCACAGATCATCGAGCTTTTTCCCACTGGCGGGGGTGGCTATCTGGTCGCCACCAAACTGCTCGGCCGCTATCCAGGCCTGGTGTGTGGCGGGGCGCTATTAGTGGACTACGTCCTGACCATTGCCATTTCCATTGCCAGCGGCGCGGACGCGATCTTCAACATACTGCCCCTAGCCTACCATCACTACAAGCTCTGGGTCGCGGCTCTGGCCATCGGTCTGCTGATCGTGCTCAACCTGCGTGGCGTGCGCGAGTCGGTGGTCATGCTCCTACCGATTTTCCTGGTCTTCTTACTGACTCACGCTATTGTCGTTCTCTATGGCACCCTGATCCATCTTGACACCGCGCCCACAGTCATTGCCGCCTCATTTCATGAGTCACAGGCCAGTCTGAGCGACTTAGGCTTTCTCGGTATGGGATTGATTTTGCTGCGTGCCTACAGTTTGGGAGGAGGGACATACACGGGGATTGAGGCAGTGAGCAATGGACTGCAAATCCTCCGCGAACCACGGGTCGAGACCGGTAAACGCACAATGACCTACATGGCGATCTCCCTGGCGTTTATGGCCAGCGGTCTGCTGCTGGGGTATTTGGTGGCGGAGGTCAACCATCAAACCGGTATGACGCTCAACGGCACGCTCACGTGGTCACTCGTGCAAGAGTGGCGCTTCGGCAATATTCCCGTGGGCTCGGCGTTTTTCCTGGTGACTATGATCTCTGCCGGAGCGATTTTGTTTGTCGCCGCTCAGACCGGCTTTCTCGGTGGACCGCAGGTCCTGGCCAACATGGCGCCTGACTCCTGGGTACCGCGCCGTTTCTATCAACTCAGTGAACGGTTAGTGACCCAAGACGGGGTCCTCCTGATGGGAGGAGCGGCCTTGGCACTGCTGTTTTATACTCACAGTGACGTCCATGTCTTAGTGGTGCTCTATAGCATCAATGTGTTCTTGACGTTTTCCCTCTCGCAACTCGCCATGTGCCGACATTGGTGGCAGGTGCGGGACCAGGAGCCGACTTGGCGCCGGCGTCTCTTGGTCAATGGCTCGGGTCTCGTTCTCACTACCGGTATTCTGATCGTCACGGTCACCCTCAAGTTTCGCGCCGGCGGTTGGGTGACCGTCGTCCTCACCTCCGCAGTGATCGGGCTCTGCTTGTATATCAACCGCCACTACCGCGAGGCGGAAAAGACCCTGCGTCGTCTCGACGACATCTTGCTGGAGCTGCCCTTCCCGGACGACCCACCACCCATACCTTCCCGTAACCCCAATGCGGCGACCGCGGTGTTTTTCGTGAACAGCTATAACGGTCTAGGGATTCATACTGTGCTCGGCGTGCCGCGGCCGTTTGGTACGCATTTCAAGAACTTTGTTTTTGTCGGAGTCGGGGTGATCGACTCCAGCCGCTTCAAGGGCCGGGAAGAGATCGAAAACTTGCACCGGCAGACTGAGCAGAACCTGGAGAAGTACGTCTCCTTCGTGAAGCGGCAGGGCTACTATGCTGAGTACTGGTGCGGGTTGGGCACTGACTCGATTGACGAACTCGAGCGGCTGGCACATGAGGTTGCCAAGCGTTTCCCCCGGGCGGTGTTCTTTGCGGGAAAGCTGGTGTTCCGGCAGGAACGGTTCTGGGATAAGGTGCTGCACAATCAGGCAGCTTTCACCTTGCAACGGCGCTTACAATTTGCCGGGCTGCCAATGGTGGTATTGCCGGTGCGAGCGGCGTGACGGTGTAGAGAGAGTGCCGGCATCGCCTCTCGGTGATTGTACTGACGAACCGTTCGTGCTGAGCTTGTCGAAGTACGTCCTCTCATGCACATCCTACTGGTCGAAGATGAAAAAAAAGTCGCCAGCTTCATCCAACGTGGGCTCGAAGCTGAACACTACACCGTCGATGTTGCCCACGACGGTGAGATAGGGTTGATCCGCGTCTTCGACGGTGATTATGATTTGCTCATTCTCGACGTCATGCTACCCAAACGCGACGGCCTGAGCGTGCTGCATGAGGTGCGGCGGCATAAACTCAACATCCCGGTCCTACTCTTGACCGCACGTGACACGGTGGCGGACAAGGTCGCCGGGCTCGATCACGGAGCCGATGACTATCTCACCAAGCCTTTTGCCTTTGAAGAATTGCTCGCACGCGTGCGCGCTCTGCTACGCCGTGGGGTGCCGATGCCGGCTCCAGTGCTCACTCTGGCTGATCTCCGTCTCGACTTGGTGACCCGCCAGGTGACGCGGGCGAACAAACGCATCGAGCTGACAGCCAGGGAGTTCGCCTTGCTGGAATTTTTCCTCCGTCACCCTGGACGAGTACTGAGCCGCACGCTCATTGCCCAGCACGTATGGGGAGTGGACTTTGATACCTTCACCAATGTGATCGACGTGTATGTGAACTATCTGCGAAAGAAGATCGACACGGACTGTGAGTCGAAACTCCTGCATACCGTGCGCGGGGCAGGGTACGTGCTCAAAGTGCCGGAAACCTGAGCGATATTTCATCAATGCGAGTCAGGTTGTCACCTTGGAAAAACTCAGGGCGCGCAAGTCAATATATGCAATCTCTTCAGATAACCGTTCGTGCCGAGCCAGTCGAAGCACGAAAGACGCCAGCGATCTAACGCGGAAGAGATAGGATCATGCACCTGCGGCCGCGCACGCTCAGGGCGCGTCTGACCCTGTGGTACACCGCTCTGCTCTCCGGCATGCTGGCCCTCCTCGGGATCAGTGCCCTGGTGCTGCTGGATCGCGGCCTGCGTGACAACGTTGACGCCTCGCTCAAGTCGGTGGCGCGCTCAATCGCGGAATCGACCCGTGGATCTTCCCGTTTCGGACCGGACCTGGACGAGAATCTGGAGTCACTACTCGGTCCCGGCTTGGCCGAACGCTTCTTCCGCTTGCTCGATCCGTTCGGTCGCCCTGACCCCCGCGTGGTGCCACGCAGCCGGGTGCAATTACCCCTCAGCCCCAACGCGTTGCGCAATGCCGAGGACGGGCGCGAGACCTACGAAACGCTGGTCTTGCCCGGGGTCTCGACTTCACCAGTCCGGCTGATCACGTTACCGGTGATCGAGCATGGGCGTATTATCCATCTGGTCCAGGTTGCCATGCCGCTGGAGAGTGCCGAGACGGCGCGTTCCCGGTTTCTCTTCATCCTGCTGGGACTCGCGCCGGTGGCGCTGGGAGGGGCGGGAGTTGGCGGTTGGTTTCTCGCTCGCCGCGCGTTGGCGCCGGTCGACGCGATGGTCGAGACCGCCCGCGAGATCGAGGCCGAGGATCTGTCGCGACGGGTCGAGACGGCGGCAAGTAACGACGAGTTAGGTCGCTTGGCTGCCGTGCTGAACGACATGCTGGCGCGTTTGGAGCGTTCCTTCGCGGCGGTGCGCCACTTCAGCGCCGACGCGGCGCACGAGCTGCGCACGCCGCTCACTATTCTCAAAGGGGAGATCGAAGTCGCCTTGCGCTCGGGGCTCGGAGAGCAGGAGTACCAACGGGTACTCACAAGTTGTTTAGAAGAAGTCGATCGGTTGAGTGCGCTGGTGGAAGACCTGCTGTTCTTGGCGCGCTCCGACAGCGGCAATATCAGCCTGGCGCAGACACCCATCAATCTCGCCGAGATCCTTGCGGAAGTCGTGCCGGCTCTGCGTGCGCTTGCCGAAACGGCTGGAGTTACTTTCACCGTCACCACATCGCCGGCCGTGTGGGTGCGAGGTAACAGCCCCATGCTGTTTCGTCTGATCTTCAATCTGGGCGAGAACGCGCTCAAATATACCCCGTCAAGAGGCACGGTCGAGGTGATGCTGAGCCAGGACGACTCTGTGGCAAAGTTGACAGTCGGCGATACCGGTCCCGGTATTGCGCCGGAAGAGCAGGCTCGTATCTTTGATCGTTTCTACCGCGGAGACCCGGCGCGGGGGCGCGGCGGCACCGGCCTGGGCCTGGCTCTGGCTCGCTCGATCGTGCTCATCCATAACGGTCACATCACGGTCGAGAGCGCGCTAGGGCAGGGGAGTTGTTTTCACGTGACCTTGCCGCTGGTTCCTTCTTCCACGTTATGACAGCTCTTCAAGCAGTGCCTTGGCCTCTTGCAAATCCGCCGTATCAAACCCTTCGGTGAACCAGCCGCAAATCTCCGCCAGCGGCACGCGGCATTCGGGGCAGAACTTCGCCGTCGGGTTCACTTCATGTCCGCAGTTCGGACAAGCGCGGATCAGCCTGGCGCCGCATTCTTCACGGAACTTGGCTGTTTCACTATTCGGATGTTGACACCGCGGACACTGCATGCGCTTTTCCTTCTTGGTTCATTGTGCCAACGCACGCAGCGCCAGCCCTCTTGCCACCGTGGTGAGTTCTCCACCCCCGCGCAGACGCGCAGCACCAAACCGTTGGGCAAAAAGACGCCGGACCGCCGGTACGAACGAAGAACCGCCCGTAAGAAAGACGCTATCCACATCACTCGGAGAGACGCCGCAGCGTGTTAGGAGGCGATCAACACAACTGGCAATTGCCTGGAGATCCAGGTCGATCCAAGATTCAAACACGCCGCGGCTCACCTGTTCCGCGATATCAGCTGGCGGATCGTGAAACGTGAAGGGACTGATTTCCTGACCCGAAAGCGAGCATTTCGTGCGTTCGACCGCACGCGAGAGTTGATAGCCAAGATCCCATTCGACCACGTGGATCAGCGCGTCGATTTTCTCCGGTTCGAGCGCCCGGAAACGGATCTGTCTGAGCAGTTCCATCGTCTCGCGGGTTTTCAGGAACGACAGGTGATGCCACCGCTCGAGATGCTCATAGAGCCAGAGCGGAACGGGCAATACGCGATCGAACAACGACTGATACTGCGATCCCAAACCCAGCCGTGGCGCAACTAGATGGCGGATAAATCTGCCGTCAAACGTGTCGCCGGCGATCGCCACACCGTCCGTGCCCAGAATATCGTCGTGCCGGTGTCCGCGCTTGCGCGCCGCAGGACCAACTTGGATGAGGGAAAAGTCGCTGGTCCCGCCGCCGAAATCAGCAATCAAGACCAACTCGTCGTGATCAAGTTGTTGCTCATACTGGTACGCCGCCGCGACCGGCTCCAACTCGAACTCGACCTGGGCAAATCCGCCTTGCTCAAGCGCCACCCGTAGACGGCTCAGCGCAAAGTCATCGGCAGCGCTATCTTCCGCGCCGGAGAAATGCGCCGGTCTGCCCACCACCACTCTGGTGCCGATCTCGCCAAACTGGGCTTCAGCCGCGGTTTTAAGTTCGCGGATAAAACGCGCGATTAGCTCTTCCAGCGTGTAGCTGTAATTAAAAATGACGGTATGTTTGAACAGCGGGCTCGCCAGATGCGACTTCAAGGACTGGATCAAGCGGCCCCTGGTGTCAGCCTCCCAGTAGCGCGCGATCGCCTCAGGCCCACAAACCGCACTTGGCCGGCCGGTAGGCTCGAGGTTTTCCGGATCAAAGTACAGCACGGACCTGAAGGTCGCGGTTCGGTGCCCATCTTCGGGGAAAGTGGCGAGAGCCGCCTCACCATCCGGCGTGGCGACGGCGATGGCACTGTTGGTCGTGCCAAAATCCAAGCCTACGACTTTGCCCATGGAATTCTGATCTCAGATGGGGTGACACCACCACGCTGAAGCGAACTAAATCGCATTGGTACGCAATCAACGTAGCGTACGCATGGCGCACGCTACTGAGTTCAAGCACGGTTGAACAAGGGGACGAATCTTCCGTGCTCTGATTTAGATTCTTCACCAGCGGGAGTCAACGGGGCGGAGGAAAATCTCAGAATGTGAGCTGCGACGCACCTGCCCTCTCATCACGTCACTCATTCTGTGAGCAGGAAGGATGCTAGGAAACTTCTCAGCATTTCTGCGACACTTCCCTCCGGTGGCATTCCTCCTGAAGGATTCGACAGTTGCCAGACCACCTCCCCTTGCAGAGAGACGCCAAAGCGGAAATGTTTTTGTCCCGACCCTGTCGCTTGCGGTGTTTCCGCTTTGCTGATGACCTGGATGGTGGGAGCGAGTAAATCCGGGCGGAAGGGCGGAGCCGAGTCAATCTCAAACTCGATGATCGGACTTTTCTGCTCTAGGCCCTTCAAGCTCAACAAGGTGCCCCGGCGCATATAGGTTGTCGTGCCCTGCGGGCTCTGGGCGTAGGACACCAAGGTCAGTTGGGGGAAATACCCCGTGTGTTTGAGTGTCTGGACCAAAACGCCGAGGGTCTGAACGACCTGATCCATGCCTTTGACCCATAAATTTTCGGCTTGGGCCTGATTCATGAGACCAGCCTGATGCCGTTGTTCCTTTGCCCGCGCCCTGTGCTGGACGGTCTCGGCCATCTGCCGCGCCCACTCGGCAAGGGACTGGGTTGTGTCCATGAGTGGTTCCCCTCTTTAGTAACGGGCCAGGGCTTTTTGCCAGTGCGCCTCGAGTTCCTGGCTCTCGACGTCCGAGAGTTGCTGAAGGCGAGGATGGGGGTCCAGTAGGGTGCCATCTGTCGGATGCACATACCGTTGGATCTTATTGGAAAAAAAGACCAGGGACCCGACCGGCAGGAGCTGCTTCGACGAGAAGTAGTAACGCGATTCCGTGCGATACGCTCTCATGGTGAATGTTTCCTTCCCCGCTTGCCTGGTAGGCGTGTGCGGGACTGACGCGGCGTTGTCGAGAGGCGTTGTTTCCCAGTCTGACTGCGACCATTCCGAGTCATCCGCAGACGGCCCTGGACGGAGGGCGGGAGGCACGGTCGCAAGATCGCTCGTACTCCCGGGCAGTAAGTCAGCGAAAATGCGGGCGCCGAGCCGGCGCACGGTCCGCTCATCCGCTGCGGAAGACGACCGGTGCACCCGCGGTAGCTGCGGTAGCTGGGGAAGTTGCGGTAGCTGCGGTAGCTGGGGAAGTTTGGGATCTATTTCTGACATCTACAATCCTGTCCGCTGCGTGTGAACGCGGACCGGCTTCGGGGCGCGGGCGCGTGGGGCGGCCGCTTTCGTCCGCGCGTGGTCGGTAACGGAGGGAGAAAACTTCGGAGAGACACGTGCGGGCCCCGTGGTATTTTTGCCTCGCGGTTTCGTGCGCCAGGTTCCAGGAGAACCATCTCCTCCAGGCACGTCTGACCAGGAGGGCAAATACGCAATCAAAGCTGGAGCCAAGGCCGCGCCTAATGTCAGCAGCGGCGAGAATCCCGATACTGCCGCCATCGCGCTCAGTGCGCCCACCCGCTTCCAGTCGATCACGGGCCCCGGCGCGTCGGGCACGGTCAATTGCCCCAAGGTCTGAAGGACACGAGCGTAATCGCCGGTCGGCGTGGTCTTGCCGTTCTCCCACCGGTTCACTGTGGCAAAGCTCACGCCCAGAATGCTAGAGAAGACTTCCTGGGTCAGTTGTAAGTGCTCACGCAACTCTTTAATCGCTTTCGGTGTTGTAGCCATCTCCCCCACCTGCATGTCCTCAGGGTTGGGTATCGAGGACGCGCGGCCTCCGCACCTCGGTGGCCAGCCCTAGCTGCTCCAGTCCCACGATGACCCACCAACCTATATCCACTTGTGTAGCCGTCCAACCGAACCGCGCCGAGCCGGGTCGGGCGTGGTGATTTCGGTGCCAGTTCTCCCCTTGAAAACAGTGCCAGAGCGCGAGCCAACCCACATTCCGGCTCGAGTCCTCCCCCACCAGGGTGTCCGGACGCAAATGGCTCACACTGTTGACAAAACATTGCCCATGGAGCGCGAACACTAAACGAATGGCGCCTAGCCAGAAGAAAGCCGCGATCCCGAATGGGAGGCCGCCAAAGAACGAGACGGCTAGCAGCGGGACCTGTAGGGCAGCCCAGGTGCGGTAGGATGCCTCCTGGAGATCGGGACAGTAACGTGCCGCCGGCGCCGGCGCGGCTTGCCACAGCCAGCGCAGGTGTGCCCACCAGAACCCCCCGACCCGAGGACTGGAGATATCTTCGGGAGTGTCAGCCGTCGCGTGATGCAACCGATGGTTCGCGGTCCAGGAGAGCGGAGCGCCCGAGCCGTTGTACATGGCAAAAAAGATGAGGACTTGCCGGACAACGGGGTGCAACCGCAAGGCGCGATGGGCGAGGGTGCGATGGTAGCAGACCGTGGTGCCCAAGCCACCCATCCAGGTTAGCGCGCCGGCCGTTAGGAAGATCGGCCATCCAGGCAGCGGGCACATGATCAGCCCCACGGCTGCGGTCACATGGATCAGCACCACCCACAAGAAGGTCGGCCCCTGTCCCGCAGTCGGACGCCACCAGGGCCATGTCCAAGGGGGAGTTTCAACCGGAGAATGAGAAACAACAGCAGTAGGCATCCGAAAACAGTCTCCTAACCCTGCACGAAATAACAAATTCTATAACTTGCGATATAACAAACTATATAACGAAAGCATCTAAAGAGCAAGCTGAATGAGCGCGGTTCTGCTCGATCAAGCTAGGACTTAGATTGAGTATGTTCCATCCGCTCAGGCCCATGTCTTGGCAATGACCACAAAATTACGCTATTTTTTGTTTTTGCTGAAAACTGATGCTGAGAATTGAAAGCTTGTGAACGATGCGTGAACGCGACTTGCAAGCCCTCGAGTTCGACAAGGTGCTGCGCCTGCTCGCCGGCTGCGCGCTTTCCAGCGCCGGCCACGAAGCCTGCCTGGTCCTGCGCCCGCAGATTGCCGGAGAGCGGGTCGAGGCCGAGAGCGAGCGCACCTGGCAGTTCTTCCGCCTGCTGGAAGAGCAACTGACCCTGCCTCTGCGCGGGTTCCCGGACATTCGTCCGTCGCTGCAGTGGGCAGCCCATGCCGGCGCGGCTCTGGAAGGACTAAAGCTGCTTGAAATCCAAGACATTACCGCCTTGTCGCGGACGCTTGCGCTCTTCTTCCGTCGTCAGGGTGGAGGACTCAACTCCCTCAAGGACCTACCCGAGCGGCTGCTTTCTTTCCCTGAACTCGAAAACATCCTGCGCCGCTGTCTCGACGAAAGCGGCCGGCTGCAAGACGAGGCCAGCCCGGAACTGCGCTCTCTCCGGCGGCGGCTGCGGACGCTGGGGGAAGAGATCGAGCGCCGGCTGCAAGATCTGCTGCACTCGTCCCAGGCGCGGGACGTCGTCGCCGATCACTACATCACCATTCGCAACAATCGCTTCGTTATCCCGGTCCGCACGAACTTCCATACTCGTCTACCGGGCATCGTGCAAGACCGCTCCGGCTCCGGTGAAACTCTCTTCATCGAGCCCCTGTTCGCGGTGGAGTTGAACAACCGTTTGCTCTTGGCACGGAAAGAAGAAGAAGCGGAAGAGCACAGGTTGTTTCTCTGGCTCACCGATCTGGTGCGGGCAGAGTTGTCCCGTCTAGAAAGCGCCTTCGCCGCGCTCACCGAGGTCGATGTCCTGCATGCCAAAGTCGAGTTAGCGCGCAAACAACGTGGCACGAAACCGCGCCTGGGCGGAAGCGCGGTGCGACTGCGAAACGCGCGTCACCCCCTACTCTTGGCTACCGGCAAGCCGACCGTGCCGATTGACTTGCTGATTCCCGAGGGAAAAAGCGGGCTGATCATCACTGGCCCCAACACCGGCGGCAAGACCGCGGCGCTCAAGACTCTGGGTCTCCTGTGCCTGATGGCGCAGAGCGGGCTGCTGGTGCCGGCCGAGGAAGAGAGTTGTCTGCCGATTTTTGCCGGTATCTTCGCCGACATCGGCGATGCCCAGTCTCTGGAGCAGAGCCTCTCGACCTTCTCCGCCCACGTTCGCAATGTCGCGGAGATCTTGCGGGAGTTGACCGTACCGGCGCTGGTGCTGTTTGACGAGCCGGGCGGCGGCACGGACCCGCTCGAGGGAGGCGCCCTGGCTTGTGGCCTGCTCGTTCATCTCAAAAAGTGCGGCGCGCGGGTGGCGGCCTCTACCCATCTCACGCCGGTCAAGCTCTTCGCTTTGGCTGATGGAGATTATCAGGTCGCAGCGGTGGATTTCGACCTAGACACCCTCACTCCTCACTACCGGTTGCACTACGATACCGTGGGTCAGAGTCTCGGCCTGCCCATGGCGCGACGTCTGGGACTGCCGGACGAAGTCTGCGCTGCGGCCGAAGCAACCCTTTCAGATGAAGCTCGACAACTCTCCCAGGTCATCACGCAACTGGAAGAAACCCGTGCGGCCTTGGAACGCGAGCGCACTGTGGTTGCCAGCGAACGCGAGCAGGCTGCTGCGCTGCGCGTTCGCCAGCAGGCATTGCTGGCTGAGACCGAGGAGAAGCGGCGCCATCTGTGGCAAGAGGAACTCGCCGAAGCCAGACTGCTGGTCCGGCGCGTGCGTGAGGAAGGACGCGAGATCGTCGCGCGCCTGCGCGCTGCCCGCCCGCAAGCGCGCCAGGAACTGACGCAGTTCTTGCACGAGCAACAGGCGACCATCACTGCTAAAGAGCATGAGATACGCCCCCCCCTGATCGAAGATACGCCCCCCCCGCAGATTGGCGACGAGGTTGAGGTGCGAGACGGGAAAATTCGTGGCGAATTGGTGGCGATGCACGGAGAGCGCGCGCGAATTCGCCGCGGCGGACTGACGTTTGAAGTGGCGGCGACAGAGGTCCGTAAGGCGGTGTCGCACAAACGCGAGCGCCAGGTGCGTGTTGCCGTTACCAGCAGTGCCCCTGGTCTGCCGGAGATCAACCTCTTGGGACTGAGAGTCCATGAAGCCTTGCCACGCCTCGAAGCATTTCTTGACCAGGCCGTGCTCAGTCGCCAACCGTCTGTCCGCATCGTGCACGGGATGGGCACCGGCGCGCTTAGGCGCGCGGTGCGCGAGTACCTGGCGAATTCCCCCTACTGCGCATCGTACAACGAACCGTCTCACTCTGAAGGTGGCGGTGGCGTCACGATAGCGGAACTCACCCTATGAAGATTGCCACTCGCGACCTCTTGGCGGAACTCCTGGTGGAAGCGCTGGAGGATCAGGGTGCGGCGGCGGCGCTCCGGTGTCTTGCCGCGTATTGCCAGGAGGTCAAGAAAACGCCGCCGGCTATGTCGGTGGACCGCTTCCTCTCCCCCGCGCCGGAAGCGGAGCGAGAGAACGTGCTGAAACTACTCAAGGAAAATCCGCTGCTCTTGTGGGACCTGCGCGGCAGGTCAGGACGGGTCATCCCGGCAGCGGCTTTCACCGCCGAGTGGGCCGAGGTCGTCACGAAACTCCTCCAGTATGGTGCGGCGCTCGCAGAGTGGGTGCCGGATGAGGCTGCTCCGGCCATCATGCACGCCCTGCGCAAAGGGGTGCTGCTGTTCAACCATCACCTTTTCTTTGAAGTCCACGAGGTCCTGGAGGCCCAATGGGTCAAAGAAACTGGTGAAGAGAAACGATTTGTACAGGGGTTGATCCAGATTGCCGTGGCATTTTATCACCTGAGTAATCACAATCTGCGCGGTACACTTTCGCTCCTGCATGACGGGGTGGAAAAAATCAGTCCTCATCAGCCCGCCTTTCTTGGGATTGAGTTGCGCGATTTTCTTGCCGATCTAGAAATCTGTCGGCATGAGTTGCTCCGACTCGGGCCAGACGGGCTCGCGCGGTTTCAGACAGCGATGATCCCACGGATGCGGTTCCAAGAAGTGCTGAGGCATGAGTGAGAAGGGGCGAGAGAGAGGCCCTTTTGTTGCACCCTCTGTCTTACTCAGTCCTCAGTCCTTTGCTCCTCCACTCGTCTCATTTGCTTCAGCAGATCGCGTCTGCTGATTGACTTACTCGTAGGCGCCTGCCGCCCGGCTCGCCATCGGCTACGTTGATCTTTCTGGCCTGCACTTCCCTGCCCAAGATCGTGAGCGCGAGCTTGATCATCGTCCCGATAGGCACATAAACGCACTTTTACTCTCCAATTAGGGTGTAAAATGCTTGACAACACTCTTATGAGAGCGTATTCAGCTTCCCCATGAATACTCTTAACTCTCCTGACAAGGAGTGGAGCCCGAATATAGAGCAGGAGATTCTCCAGGTCGTAAAAAGTCTCCGCTATGGCTCCATGGAAATCATCATCCACGACTCAAAGGTGGTGCAGATCGAACGGAAGGAGAAGATCCGACTTGATAAAAACGGTTCAGACAAAGGAAGGTGAGACGCGCTTGTTGCGAAACTGAGGGTCACCACGGCCAACCAGACAGCTGGAGGCAAAAGCGCCGCAACAGTTGAGAAGTTACTCGTCTATTAGGAACTGACCGGACAACCGGAGGTTCTCATGCCGGGAAGGAGTTTATGTCATGAGGAATCGTCGGTTGTCCCTTACTGCCGTGCTGGTGGGAGGCGTGGTGCTGGGATTCTCACCACGTGTCTTAGCAGGAGGCGCGGCATCAACGAAAGCATTGGAAGAGCAAGTGGAAGCACTCACGCGAAAAGTGCAGATGCTGGAAAGGCGCTTGGAGCAACAAACGCAGCAAAGCCCTCCAGTGAAAACCCAGGAGCCCCCTCCTGCTGGAGCGAAAGAAGAGCGCATTGAAGCCCTCGACCAGAAAGTCCACATTCTGGAACGGCGCTCAGAGATCGATCAGGAAAATGCCGCGGCCAAAGCCAAGGACGCTCCTGTTGTAGGGGCGGGAAAGGATGGCTTCTCCCTCAAGTCAGCGGATGGAAACTTCCAGTTACGGTTGCGTGGGTACCTGCAGGCGGACGGACGCCTCTTTGCCGACGATCAGGATCATCTTGGTACGGATACATTTCTCATGCGGCGCGTCCGCCCCATCTTCGAAGGGACCGTCTACAAGAACTACGATTTCCGGATCATGCCGGATTTCGGCGGGGGCACGACAGTGCTCCAAGACGCGTATATAGACGCCCGCTTTTGGCCAGAAGCCAAGCTGCGCGTGGGAAAATACAAACCCCCCATGGGCTTGGAGCGCCTCCAGTCGGGATCCGAGCTGCTGTTCGTCGAGCGCGGCCTGCCGACCAATCTGGTGCCAAACCGCGACGTAGGCGCGCAGGTGCACGGGGATTTGTTTGATGGCGCCTTCAACTATGCCGTGGGTGCTTTCAATGGGGTACCCGATGGTGCCAGCGGAGACCTCGATAACAACGACGACAAGGACTTCGTCGGCCGTCTTTTCGCCCTTCCTTTCAAAAATACCGCCGTCGATTCGCTGCAAGGGCTCGGCATTGGACTTTCCGGGAGTTACGGAAAGCAGCAGGGGAACAGGACCTCACCGAACTTGCCCACTCTTAAAACCCAGGGACAGCTCAATTTCTTCAGCTACCGGTCGGATGGCACCGCCGCTGGCACCACGTTCGCCGATGGCACACGCTACCGGGTTTCGCCGCAGGGGTATTACTACTGGGGGCCCTTCGGGCTGCTATGGGAATATGTGTGGTCCTCTCAGCAAGTTAAGAGAAACACCACAGCAGATACGTTGGACAACGATGCCTGGCAGGTAGCGGCCTCCTACGTGCTCACCGGCGAAAGTGCCTCTTACAGAAGTGTGACGCCGGCTAAACCATTTGATCTAGAAAAGGGACAGTGGGGTGCGTTTGAGATTGCCGCTCGCTACGGTGAGCTGCATGTCGACAAGGACGCCTTTCCCTTCTTCGCTGACCCCACCAAATCTGCGCGAATAGCTGAGTCCTGGGGTATCGGGCTCAACTGGTACCTGAGCCGTAACTTCAAATACCAACTGAACTATGAGCAGACGGATTTCACCGGCGGTGGTCCTCAAGGGGAACGCTCCCAACTCTCCGGCGGCCAGCGCCAGCGGGTCGCGCTGGCGCGCGCACTGGCCGTCCAGCCTCAGGTCCTGCTGCTCGACGAGCCTTTTGGCGCACTCGATGCAAAAGTGCGCAAGGAACTGCGCCGCTGGCTACGCCGCCTCCATGACGAAATGCACCTCACCAGCGTCTTCGTAACGCACGCTCAAGAAGAAGCGTTGGAAGTCGCGGATCGTGTAGTCATCATGAACGAAGGCGGCATTGAACAGATCGGCACCCCAGAGGAGGTGTACGATCATCCGGCTACTCCATTCGTCTACCACTTCCTTGGTAAGGTCAACCTCTTTCACGGCCGGATTCATGAGGGGCGGGCTCGCATTGGCGACATCGAACTTGACGCACCAGAGCATGCCGACGCCCGAGATATTCCGGCGGTGGGCTATGTGCGTCCCCACGATATTGAGGTCACCCGCTCCCGCAACGGCACGGCCGCTCTCGAGGCCATTGTCAGCTACATTCATCCCATCGGTCCACTGGTGCATCTCGAACTCACCGGGTGCGATAGTGGAGACCTGATCGAAGTCGCGCTGAGCAAGGATCGCTATCAGGAGATGAAATTCCGAGAAGGGGAGCGCGTCTTTATCACGCCACGCAAGCTGCGAGTGTTCGCCCAGGAGCGTCAACCTGCACCGGGGGAATGGAATCCAGACACAACGCCGCTTGGCACTTCTCGAAGACGCAGCTCTCAGCTATCCTCTGCTCACCTTTGATCTGTCCCGCAGTCCTCCCATATTTTTCGCAGGAAGAAGGAAAGCCGCACAATGGACAAGCGCATCTACTTCAACGCGTTTCATATGAACTGTGTGGTGCACCAGTCACCGGGACTCTGGGTGCATCCGGACGACCAGATGCACCAGTACACGGATCTCGGCACCTGGGTGGAACTCGCCAAACTGTTGGAACGGGGCAAGTTCGATGCGCTGTTTTTGGCGGACGTGGTGGGTGTGTACGATGTCTATCGGGGGAACCGGGAGGCAGCGGTGACGCAGGCCGCGCAGATTCCGGTCAACGACCCTGCGCTGTTGATTCCCGCCATGGCGTACGCGACAGAGCACTTGGGCTTCGCGTTTACCAGTTCGGTGCTCCAGCACCATCCGTTTACCTTTGCCCGGATGATCTCGACCCTTGACCATCTGACCAAGGGC
>JBGPOI010000034.1:0-18909 GCA_041487975.1 Binatia bacterium
GCACGTGCGCGAAGCCGAAGCGAACTATCGCAGCATCTTTGAGAACGCTGTCGAGGGCATCTTCCAGACTACCCCCGAGGGGCACTTTCGCAGCGCCAATCCTGCCATGGCGCGGATGTTCGGCTACGAGTCCCCCGCAGAGCTGATAGTGAGCATCACCGACCTCGCTCAGCAGGGGTATGTTGAGCCTGCCCGCCGCGCGGAGCTTCAACAACTGTTCACCAAGCGCGGTGTGGTGCAGGACTTTGAAGCGCAGTTCTATCGTAAAGATGGCGGCATGATATGGACTTCCCTGAGCGCCCGCGCCGTGCACGATGCCAGTGGGGCATTGCTCTACTACGAAGGCACCATCGAAGACATCACCGCGCGCAAGCGGATGGAGGAGGAGAGGCAGGCGGAGGCGGAGATTTCCGCCGCCCTGGCGCGGGTGGGGCGGGAACTCATTGCCTCCCTCGACACGCCGACGATTTTGGAGCGGTTGTGTCAGCTTACTACCAAGGTGCTGGGGTGCGACCACAGTACGACGGTCTTGTGGCAGCCCCAAGAAGAGGCGTATGTCTTCGCGGCCGGCTACGGTCATACCGCTGAACGGCTGGAGATGCTGCGAGCCCTGAAGATTCCCCGGTCAGCCCTCGCGAGATTGATTGCCCGCCTGGAAGAGCAGGAGGTGATGGAGGTGGAGACTGCAACTATCCAGGACCCTATGCTCCAGGCTTTGCTCCTTCAGCTTGGCGTGACCGCAAGTCTCTACCTGGCCCTGAGGCGGGGCCAAGAACTCATCGGCTTCCAAACTGCCGCCTACCGCGGACGCATGGGGTTTAGCCCCAGCCAAAAGCGCACTGCCCGTGGCATCGCGCAACTGGCCTCCCTGGTGCTGGAGAACGCCCGGCTGCTGGAACAGACCGAGAGTGCCAGCCGCCTCAAATCGGACTTTCTCGCCTCGATGTCGCATGAACTGCGCACCCCCCTTAACATCGTCATAGGGTACACCGACCTGTTGCTCGACAGCGACTTTGGCGCCCTGACGGCCGAACAGACCCAGCCCTTGCAACGGGTCAAGAAGGCCGCGCACCGGGAACTGGAACTGATCACCACCATGCTCGACGTCAGTCGTCTCGAGGCAGGACGGCTGCCGGTGGACGTGGGAGAGGTAGACATCCCGGTGGTGGTGGATGAGCTGACGGTGGAAATCCAGGAACTGCTGGGGGAGAAGCCGGGAGTGCGCGTGGAATGGCACCTGGCGCCGGACCTCCCAGTGCTGCGCACGGATCGGACGAAGCTGAAGGTAGTGCTGAAGAACCTGCTCGGCAATGCCGTGAAGTTCACCGAGGCCGGCAGGGTGAGGACCGAAGTCCAGGGGCGTGCTGGGGGGGTGGAATTCTGTGTGACGGACACCGGCATTGGCATTGCTCCGGAGGTGCGGCCGGTGTTGTTCGAGATGTTCCGCCAGGGGGACGATTCGTTAACGCGCCGCTATGGAGGAGTGGGCTTAGGGCTCTATATCGTGCAGCGACTGCTGAAATTATTGGGAGGCACGGTGACGGTCGAGAGTGAGGTGGGGCGAGGCTCGACCTTTCGCGTCTGGGTGCCGCAGGACGTTATGTCGAGAGTGATGAATGATGAATAATGAATGATGAGTTGGAGAACTGAAGATTCTTAATTCTTCACTCATTACTGACCAGCAACCCCTATACTTTTCCCTCTCCATCTCTTATGCTCAATTTTCCTCGCACCGCTCTATGGGACAGCCACAGCTTGTCATCATCTCCGGCCCGACGGCGACAGGGAAAACCGCGCTTGCCATTGAGCTGGCTACCCGTTATGGGGCCGAGATCGTTAGCGCCGATTCACGTCAGGTCTACCGCTACCTCGACATCGGCACGGCCAAGCCGACCCCGGAGCAACAAGCAGCGGCCCCTCATCAGCTGCTCGATGTCGTCAATCCGGACGAGTCCTTCGATAGTGCGCGCTTCCGCACTCTTGCCCTGGCCGCGATTCACGACGCCTTGCAGCGCGACAAACGCGTGCTGGTCGTCGGAGGCACGGGCCTCTACTTGCGTGCCCTGACTCGCGGCTTGTTTGCTGGGCCGCCGGCTGATCCGACACTGCGCGCCCGCTTGCACGAGCAGGAACAAAGTGAAGGCCGAGGGTTTCTGCATCGCTGGCTGGCTAGCGTGGACCCTGAAGCCGCGGTCCGTTTGCATCCCAACGATACGGTGCGGTTGATCCGCGCTCTGGAAGTGTTTCTCGTCAGCGGCACGCCGATGAGTTGGTGGCAACGGGAGCATGGCTTCCGCGAGCGTCCCTTTTCCACGTTGACCATTGGCTTGGTCATGGAACGGGAGACATTGGCCCGCCGCATCGAGCAGCGCTGCCGCCAGATGGTGAGCGACGGTCTCGTTGAGGAAGTGCGTCGCTTATGGGAGATGGGATACGGGCCGGAACTTTCGCCGTTACAAACTATCGGTTACACTCAGATGGGCGAGATGCTGCGAGGGCATTGCGAACTCGCAGATGCCCTCGCCCGGATGGCCCAGGAAACTCGACGGCTGGCGAAGCGTCAACTCACCTGGTTGCGCGCCGAGCCGGAGGTACGCTGGTTCGCACCGACACAAACGCGCGAGATCACCGCAGCGGTGGAAATGTTTTTTGCGCGATCAGCCGTCAGCGATCAGCCATCAGCCGAACTTGGAGAGGGAAGAAGTTTGTAGAGGCAATGCATGAATTGCCCCTACTCCTTTTGGCTGAATGCTGATAGCTGAGAACTGAAAGCTTTCTGGAGACAATCGTGCCGACCACTTACCTGGACTTTGAAAAACCGCTGGTCGAGATCGACAAACGCCTCGATACACTTAGACGCCTGACGACGCGTTCGCAGGAAGAACAGGCAGAACTCGCCACCCTGGAAGCACAGTGCCGACGGCAGGAAACCGAGATTTATGGCGCATTGTCGCCCTGGCAGCGGGTACAGCTTTCGCGTCACACTGACCGGCCGTACACGCTCGACTATGTCGAGGAACTCTGTTCGGAGTTCATCGAACTGCATGGCGACCGTAACTTTGGGGACGACCCAGCCATTGTCGGTGGCTTGGCCCGGTTCCGGGGGCGGCCGGTCGTAGTGGTCGGACATCAGCGTGGCCGCACGGTGGCGGAAAAAATACGGCGCAACTTCGGCATGCCGCGGCCGGAAGGCTATCGCAAGGCGTTACGGCTGTTTCACCTGGCGGAGCGTTTCCACCGCCCGGTGCTGACCTTCATCGACACCCAGGGCGCCTATCCCGGGATCGATGCCGAGGAGCGCGGTCAGGCCGAGGCGATCGCCCGCAACATCCGCGAGATGGCCGGTCTGCGCACGCCGGTGATCGTCCTGGTCATCGGCGAGGGCGGCAGTGGCGGCGCACTCGCACTTGGGGTGGGGGACCGAGTGCTGATGCAAGAGAACGCCTGCTACTCGGTGATTACGCCTGAGGGCTGCGCGGCGATCTTGTATGGGGAGCGGACGCCCGAACGGGTTGCGTGGGCAGCCGAGGCGCTCAAGGTTACAGCCCCCGATCTTCTTACTTTGCAGGTGATTGACGCGGTAGTGCCAGAGCCCCCTGGGGGCGCGCACCGTTATCCTGAGACGGCAATGGCTCTGGTGGGAGACGCGATTGCCCAGCACCTGGAAGAGATAGTGACGTTGCCGCTGGACGAGTTGTTGGCGCGACGCTACGCCAAGTTTCGCCGTATGGGTGAGGTGGCGATTGTGGAGCAGGACGGTGAAGACACCCGGTGATGTAGGGGCGACCCCCTGTGGTCGCCCTAGTGGAGTGGGGAACGGACCGCTGGAAAGGAGGGTAGCCACAGAGGGCTGCCCCGACAAAATCTCATGAACGACCATAAGGAGATCGGAGCCTGGACGCCCGCGTCGAATCATAGTAAGAAACGGTCCGTGCCGCAGAAACGCAATTCCCCCTCACTTTCCCAGCTCCGCGAGCAGATCGATCGCCTTGACTCCCAGGTTCTGACGCTGCTGAATCGCCGCGCGCGCCTAGCGACGCGCATCGGTCACCTCAAGAACCAGGATCGTGCCAGCGTGTACGTGCCGAGCCGCGAACGCCAGATTTTTGCCCGTCTGGCGCAACTGAACCAGGGTCCGTTGCCCAACGAGGCGGTGCGGGCGATCTACCGCGAGATCATCTCGGCCTCGCGCGCCCTGGAAGAGCCGCTGCGGATCGCCTACTTCGGCCCGGAAGCAACCTATACCCACATGGCGGCCCGCGAACAGTTCGGCTCACAAGCAGTGTTTGTCCCGCTGGCGACCATTCCGCAGGTGTTTGCCGAGGTGGAGGGCGCTCAGGCCGACTATGGCGTCGTGCCGGTGGAAAATTCCAGCGAAGGCTCGGTGGCCATCACCTTGGATATGTTTGTCAATGCCAACCTGCACATCATCTCCGAGGTGTCTCTGGAAATCCGCCACTGCCTGCTGAGCCGCGCCGCGCGGCTGGAACAGGTTCGGCGCGTGCTGGCTCATCCCCAGGCCCTCGCCCAGTGCCGACGCTGGCTCACCGCGCATCTGCCCGACGTGCCCAGTGAAGAGGCGTCCAGTAACTCGCGCGCCGCGGAATTGGCGGCGGCTGATCCGCAAATGGCCGCCATCGCCGGCCGTCTAGCTGCCGACCACTATAAACTCAACGTACTGGCAACCAACATTCAGGATCAGGCAGCGAACTTCACCCGCTTTGCCGTACTCGGTCGTGAGCAACAACCAACCCGGCCGAGCGGACATGACAAAACCTCGCTCTTGCTGTCGGTGCGCGATGAGGTTGGGGTGCTCTATCGCACGCTCAAGCCTTTTGCCGACAATGCTATTAGTCTTCTGCGGATCGAGTCCCGCCCGCTCAAGGGCCGAGCCTGGGAGTATTTGTTTTTTATCGACGTGGAAGGCCACATCAGCGACGAGCCCATCGCTCGAGCCTTACGAGAGATTGAGCCTCTCTGCCAGCTCGTCAAAGTGCTCGGGTCTTATGCCACCGCCAATCACGGCGCCCGGTGACTGCTTATGGATATTAGCAAACTCGTACCCGAATGGATCCGTACCCTCACTCCCTATCAACCCGGCAAGCCGATCGAAGAGCTGGAGCGGGAGTACGGCATTCACGACTCGATCAAGATCGCCTCGAATGAAAACCCGTTGGGGCCCTCGCCGCGGGCCGTGGCCGCGATTACCGCAGCCCTGCCCAATCTGCACCGCTATCCGGACGGGGATGCCTTTTACCTGAAGCGCCGGTTGGCGGAGAAACTCGGCATCGACCGCTCGCGCCTGATCATCGGCAACGGCTCGAACGAACTTATCGAGATGATCGTGCGCACGTTCCTGCGCGTGGGCGAGGCGATCGTCGTCGGGGAACATGCCTTCGCCATTTATCACCTGGTCGCGCAAGCAGCAGGCGGACGGACGATTACCGTGCCGCACCAGGGGTTCAAATTCGACCTGGAAGCGATGGCGCGGGCGCTCTCGCGGGACACACGCCTCGTGTTTCTCGATAATCCCAACAATCCGACCGGAACCATCTACACACGGAGCGAGTGGGAAACCTTCCTGCGGAACGTGCCGCCGGATGTGGTGATCGTCGTCGATGACGCTTATCTGGAGTTCGTCGCTGATCCGGCCTATCCCAACTCTCTGGAATACCACGACGGCGGCCGCTTCCTCATCACTTTGCGGACGTTCTCGAAAATCTGCGGCCTGGCCGGGGTGCGGGTGGGCTACGGCGTTTCGTCACCCGAAGTGATTGATGCGCTCAATCGCATCCGCCAGCCGTTCAACGTCAACTCTCTAGCGCAGGTCGCGGCGCTGGCGGCCCTGGACGACGAAGAGCACATCCGTCGCACCCAGGAGAACAACTGTCAGGGGCTGACATATTTGCGCCGCGAGCTGGATCGCCTGGGACTGGAATACGCGCCGAGCTGGGCAAACTTTCTCCTGGTCAAAGTCGGCGTTGGCGCTTATCAACAGCTCTTGCCTGAAGGCGTAATCATCCGGCCGATGGAGGGGTACGGGTTCCCTGGCTATGCGCGGGTGAGCGTCGGCACGCCGGCGGAGAACGAACGGTTTGTTGCCGCGGTGGAGAAACTTTTAAAACAAAAAGCTCATAGCTGATGGCTCATAGCTAATAGCTCTTTATGTTGTTCAACCGTCTCGTCATTGCCGGCGTGGGCTTGATTGGCGGCTCGCTCGGGCTCGCGGCCCGGGAGCGAGGTTTAGTCGGCGAGGTCGTTGGCTTCGGCCGCACCGAGGCGAACCTGCGCGTCGCTCTGGAACGTCGCATCATTGACGCTTACACTTTTGACCCTGTGGAGGCGGCGCGAGGGACCGACCTGCTCTTGCTGGCGGTCCCGGTCGAAGCGACGGGGCCGACGGCTGAGAGATTTATCCCGTTTCTTTCACCTGGATGTGTCATCACCGATGCCGGAAGCACGAAGGAACAGGTTGTGACTACCATGGAGCGGCTCCTGCCCCCAGCCTTGCCGTTTGTCGGTGCGCATCCCATTGCCGGGACCGAACACGCGGGCGCAGCCGCGGCGTTTGCCACGCTTTTCGAGAAGCGCCTGTGCGTGTTGACTCCGACCGCGCGCACCGATGCCACTGCCCTCGCCCGAGTGCGCGCACTGTGGGAAGGGGTCGGCATGCGCGTCGAACAGATGGATATGGTCACGCATGACCAGGTGCTGGCCCGGGTCAGCCACCTGCCGCACATGATTGCCTTTAGCGTAATGAACGCGATGCGCGATGCGCGGGTCGCGGACATCGACCTGCTGACCTACGCCGGGAGTGCCTTCGCCGATCTCACCCGCGTGGCGGCGAGTCCGGTGGAAATGTGGCGCGACATCTGCCTGTCGAACCGCGAAGCTTTGCTAGCCGCTCTCACTGAGTTTGAACATGCTCTGGCGCAGATGAAAGCGGGTGTGGCAACTGGGGACGGTGAGGCTCTGGCGGCGGCTATCAATCGGGCACGAGGAGAACGTCAGCGTCTCACTCGGTTGCGGGAGCAGGCGTGAACGATACTCTCGTCATCAGCCCAGCCTCCTCCGGCGTGCGCGGGGAGATGAGCCTGCCCGGGGATAAATCGATCAGCCATCGGGCGGTGATGTTTGCCGCCATTGCCCGCGGCGAGAGCCATATTCATAACTTCTCCGGGGGCGGCGATAACCGCAGCACGATCCGCGCGTTCGAGACTTTGGGAGTGGCAATCGCCCAGAGCGGAAGCGAAGTGCGGGTTAACGGTCGAGGCTGGGACGGATTGCACGCCCCACGCGCAACGATCGACTGTGGCAACTCCGGCACGACCATGCGGCTGCTGTCGGGTTTGCTTGCCGGACGGCCATTTGCCTCACGGCTCGATGGAGATGCGTCTCTGCGCAGCCGACCGATGGATCGCGTTATCACACCGCTGCGTGAGATGGGCGCGGACATCGTCAGTGAGGGGGGAGAGAACCGCGCGCCGCTCCGTATCAACGGCCAGAGCTTGCGCGGTATCAATTACCGGAGTCCGGTGGCCAGCGCCCAAGTCAAGTCAGCGATCCTCTTCGCCGGGCTGCAAGGGAATGGGATCACCCGCGTGTGGGAGCCGGTGCGATCACGTGATCACACCGAGCGCATGCTGCCGGCGTTCGGTGGACGCTTACAGGTCAGCGGCACTGAGGTCACGATTGCAGGTAGGCAGGAGTTGCACGCCTGCGACGTGGAAGTGCCCGGCGATCTCTCGTCCGCCGCGTTCTTCATTGGTGCGGCGTTGGTCGTGCCGGGCTCCGAGTTGTATGTGCGTGGCGTTGGTTTAAACCCGACTCGCACCGGAGTGCTCGATGTCTTTCGGGCAATGGGCGGCTCGATGACAATCTTGAACCCGCGCGAGGTGTGCGGGGAACCGGTCGGTGACCTGCTGGTGCGACCCAGCACCCTCCACGGCATCGAGATTGACGGCGAGTTGATCGTGCGGGCGATCGATGAGGTGCCGGTGATTGCCGTGGTGGCCGCGTTTGCTCAGGGCACGACCGTCATTCGCGGTGCGCAGGAACTGCGCGTCAAAGAGAGTGACCGTATCCGCGCGCTGGCCACTACTCTGCTCGCGCTCGGCGCCCGGGTCAGCGAATTGCCTGACGGTTTGGTAATCGAAGGGGGAGTTGGGTTACGCGGCGGGCGGGTGCCAAGCTTTGGCGATCATCGCATCGCCATGGCCCTTACGGTGGCTGGGCTAGCCGCAACCGATAAGATAGTGCTAGAAGGGACAGAGTGCGTTGATATCTCGTTCCCCGACTTTTATAGCTTGGTGCGGGACCTCACTGACACAACTCCATACACATGAAAAAAAGGCTCGTCATCGCCGTCGATGGCCCGGCTGGCGCAGGGAAGAGCTCGTCAAGCCGACTCCTGGCCGAGCGTCTCGGTTACCGTTACATCGATACGGGTGCATTGTATCGCGCCGTCGGCCTGTTGGCGTGGGAACAAGGAGTCAGTCCTGAAGATCCGGATGGCCTGGCGGCCCTGTGCAACAACCTCACGTTGCGCTTCGTTGCTGGGCCAGAAGGCCTGCGCCTTTTGTTGGGTGAGCGCGATATAACGACCGCCATCCGACGGCCGGAAGTCAGCCAGATGGCCTCCAAGGTATCGACCCACCCCGTGGTTCGTCAGTGTTTACTCGCCCTGCAGCGCGACCTCAGCAAGGATGGTGGAGTCGTGATGGAGGGCCGTGATATTGGCACCGTGGTTTTTCCCGATGCAGACGTAAAATTCTATCTTGACGCTTCACCTGAAGAACGGGGACGCCGACGATACGCCGAGTTGCAGCACCAGGAGACACCAGCCAGTCTCACTCTGACGGTCCAGGAAATGGCGGAGCGCGACCGACGGGACAGTGGGCGTGAACATGCGCCTTTGCGTCAGGCCGCGGATGCGGTGGTGATCGATACGACCACCCTCTCCCTCACAGAAGTTGTGCACACCATGACCGACTTCGTCCAGGGCCGCGCAAGTGGCGATGGCAGAAGAGAAAAGCAACCATCGTAGCTCTTGCAACCTGGCGGAGAGGAGGATATGGAGAGGCGAGGGTCAGGGAGACTCTTAGGGGGTACACCATAAACATGGAACAAGAAAAGGGAGAGTTCGCAGAAACGGCCCGGCCAAAAAGCAGTGGCATGGGCGAAGACTTTGGGCAGATGTTCGAGGAAAGTCTTCGCACAGTCAAACCGGGCGAGATCGTCCGTGGGCGGGTCGTGGAGATCGGTCCGGAATTCATCACCGTTGACATCGGCTATAAATCCGAAGGGCGGATTCCGGTAAATGAGTTCCGCCAGCGCGATGGTCGCCTTACGGTGAGTGAAGGCGACGAGATCGAGGTCTTCTTTGACGCGGCCGATTCCGAACAGGAAGGGATCGTCCTGTCCCGGGCGAAAGCCGAGCAGCACCGCGTGTGGCACCAGATTGAGGATGCGTATCTGCATAAGGGCACGGTAGAGGGAACGATTGTCGGCAAAGTGAAGGGTGGCCTCAAGGTTGATATCGGGGTGGCGGCGTTTCTGCCGGGCTCGCATGTTGATCTTCGCCCGGTCCGCGACCTCGACCGTTTTGTGGGCCGTAAGGGCAGCTTCGCCGTACTCAAATATAACCGCGCCCGCGTCAATGTCGTGGTCTCACGCCGCGCGGTGTTGGAGCAGGAGCGTGACACTCTGCGTGAGGAAACCCTCAAGCTGCTGGAGGAAGGCGTCATTCTGGAAGGGGCGGTGAAGAGCATTACCGATTATGGCGCGTTCGTTGACCTCGGCGGGATCGACGGCCTATTGCACGTCACCGACATGTCCTGGGGCCGGATCGGACACCCGTCGGAAATAGTGACTGCCGGTGAGAAGATCAAAGTCGTCGTGCTGAAATATGACCCTGAACGCGAACGGGTGTCTCTGGGCATGAAGCAGCTCATCCCTGACCCCTGGCAGTCAGTCGTCGAACGCTATAGTGTGGGCAGCCACGTGCGCGGCACGGTCGTGAGTCTGACCGACTACGGTGCGTTCGTCGAGCTGGAGCAAGGGATCGAGGGGCTGTTGCACGTGTCTGAGATGTCGTGGACCAAGCGGGTCGTGCATCCCTCGAAGCTCTTGTCTGTTGGCGCTGAGATCGAGGTTGTGGTCCTCGACATCGATGACGGACACCGGCGTATCTCGCTGGGTCTTAAGCAGGTCGGGCCCAATCCCTGGGAACTGGTGCGGCTTAACCATCCGGTGGGCAGCCGTATTCATGGGAAAATCAAGAGCGTGACCGACTTCGGCGTGTTTGTGGAAATTGAGGAGGGAATCGACGGCCTCGTCCACATTTCCGACCTGCATTGGACCAAGAAGGTAAAGCATCCCTCAGAACTCTATAAGAAGGGCGACGAGGTAGACGCGGTGGTCCTGGGCGTGGATGTGGAGAACGAGCGTGTTTCCTTGGGCATCAAACAGGCCGAGCCAAACCCCTGGACGACTTTGACGCAACGCCATCCGGTGAGCACTCGTATTCAGGGCAAAGTAACCAGTGTCACCGACTTCGGCGTGTTCGTGGAAATCGAGGAGGGGATCGAAGGATTGATCCATATCTCCCAGCTTTCCCACGAGCGGGTGGAAAAACCCTCAGCCCTCTTTCAGGTCGGGAAAGAAGTGGAGGCCGAGATCATTCACATCGACCCCCGCGAGCACAAGGTGGGACTCAGCATTAAGGCGTTGCGCCGCAGCGAAGAGCGTGCGGAAATGGAAGCGTATTTGCGACGCGAGCGAGAAGAAGCTCGCTTCTCCCTGGAAGACGTCATGCCCGAAGAGTTCCGCCTCGACAGGGATGAGGGGGAAGAGCGGGGCAGCCGGCGGAGAGGATAGGGCAAGAGGAGGTGACGGTGCCACGCGGGCACACGGTTGGCCGGGGAATCGGTATTCTCAGCGCCTTTCTATTGGTTTTTGTCTTGACCGCTTTTCTGCTGTCCTATTTCGGCGGTGGGCAGAGCGGCGCGGGGCTGTGGTCCGCAGCGGTCGGCGTGATCGAGGTCCGGGGAGTGATCAATGACGCTGACAAAATCATCGATTCCATTCGCCGCTTTGCCAAGGCCGATCATGTCCGCGCGGTGGTTCTGCGCGTAGAGTCTCCTGGCGGGGGGGTTACCCCCTCGCAGGAGATTTACCGTGAGTTGACCCGTCTGAGGGAGAAAAAGCCGGTGATTGCCTCTCTCGGCGGGGTCGCCGCCTCAGGTGGCTACTATATTGCCAGTGCATGTAGCACGATCGTGGCGAACCCCGGCACCATTACCGGCTCCATCGGGGTAATTATGGAGACGGTCAACGTGCAAGGGCTGTTAGAGAAACTGGGTGTGAAAGGTGTCGTCATCAAGGCGGGGACGTACAAGGACCTGGGCTCGCCGTTGCGCGACATGTCTCCCGAGGAACGGCAGATTCTCGGGACGATGCTGAATGACGTGCACAAACAGTTCATCGCCGCGGTGGCCGCTGGCCGGCACATGGATGAAGCCAAGATACAGACCTTGGCGGATGGACGGGTATACTCTGGCGAGCAAGCTTTGCGGCTGGGATTGGTAGACCAACTCGGGAATTTTCAAGACGCGATCGCCCTGGCGGCGGAGCAGGCCGGGATCACGGGCGAACCACAAGTGATTCGCGCTCAGCAGCAGAGGCGCGCATGGTGGCAACGGCTGCTGTCATTGTGGCTGGGGGAAGAGTTGTGGGGAGAGGGATCCGGGTTGCGGCTGCTGTATCTAGGACCACAACTATCATGAGAGGGAAGGCACGACGGTGACCAAGCGGGACTTGATTGAAGAAGTAGCACAGCAGTATCCTCGCTTCTCACGGCGGGACGCTGAGGTGATCGTCAACGCGGTCTTCGACAGCATGACCGACGCCTTGGCGAAGGGAGAACGGATCGAGATTCGCGGGTTTGGCAGTTTCATCGTCAAGCAGCGTCCGGCGCGTGAAGGGCGCAACCCGCGGACCGGAACCGTGGTATCGGTCGCCTCCAAGAAGGTGCCGCTCTTCAAGGTCGGCAAAGAGCTGCGCTTACGGGTCGATGACCAGGACCAGCAAGAGGAGGCGGAGGGACTCGCCGTGAAGGACGATGCTGAGGGAGAGGCAACGAGCATGACGCGAGGATCAAGTGGCTGAGGAGCGAGACCACAGAGAGGAAGGGCTGCAGGTCCTCTGGGCTCCTTGGCGGATGCATTATATCGAGACGCCTAAACCGGACGGCTGTATCTTCTGCACTCCGACCGATGACTCCGCGCTGCGCCCTGCCTTGATCTTGGGCGTTACTCTCCATGCCCGTGTCATGCTGAACAAGTACCCCTATAACAATGGCCATGTGCTGATCGCACCGCAGCGTCACACCGCCCAGCTTGCCGATCTGCCCGAAGACGAATTCCGCGATCTCATGTCGCTGTTCCGCCGCGCCGTGGCGGTGGTCGAAACTGCGCTGCGCCCGCAGGGAATCAATGTCGGCATGAACCTCGGGGCCTGCGCTGGCGCCGGCGTCGTGGACCACCTGCACTGGCACGTGGTGCCGCGCTGGGCCGGCGATACGAACTTCATGCCGGTGGTGGGCGCGGTGCGCGTCATGCCCCAGCATCTGTTCGAGAGCTACGATCGGCTCCGACCCTATTTCGCCTCCTCGGCAGAATCGCAGGAGCGCGATTTCCATCATTCCCATCAGAGGTGAGCATTCCGTGCAACACATCAAAATCGACGAGGCCTTCCGTCAGAACGTCCGCACCGTGGGAGACTTGAAGAAGGCCGGCTACCGTGTTCTGCCGGTCCGGGAAGAAATGCGCGCGAACTTGCTGCGCATGCTGGCGACCAGCGAACGTATCCTGCCCGGGATCATCGGCTATGACGACACCGTGATCCCGGAGATCGAGAACGCGATTCTTGCCGGACATCACATAGTGTTTCTCGGCGAACGCGGCCAGGCGAAGTCGCGCGTCATTCGCGGTCTCGCCTCCTTGCTCGACGAATACGTACCGATCATTCGCGACGCCGAGATCCCGGAGAATCCGTTCACGCCCATCACCCCCCCAGGTCGTCGCTTGGCGGCCGAACGCGGAGACAACTTGGAGATTCGCTGGCTGGTGCGTGATGATCGCTACGCTGAGAAGTTGGCGACCCCGGACGTCGCCGTCGCCGATCTCATCGGTGAGGTCGATCCCATCAAGGTGGCCGAGGGGCGTTATTTGGCTGATGAGGAAACCATTCATTATGGTCTCATTCCGCGCACCAACCGCGGCATCTTCGCCATCAACGAATTGCCCGACTTGACGGAGAAGGTCCAGGTCGGACTGTTCAACTTGATGGAAGAAAAAGACGTCCAGATCAAAGGATTCAAGATTCGCCTGCCGCTCGACATCGTCATCGTCGCGAGCGCCAACCCGGAGGACTATACTAGTCGCGGCCGGATTATTACCCCGCTCAAGGACCGCTTCGACGTGCAAATTCGTACCCATTATCCACGCTCGCTCGATCACGAAATCGCCATCATGGACCAGGAAACGACCAGTTTTCCGCGTGGGGAAATGACGCTGCATATTCCCCTGTTCATGAAGGAGATCATCGCCCAGTTGACGATGGAAGCCCGCGGCTCCAATGAGATCAATCAATCCTCGGGCGTCAGCGTGCGGATGACGATCAACAATCTCGAAAGTATATTGAGCAATGCTGAGAAACGCGCCGTGCGGCTGAGTGAGAAGGAAATCGTTCCGCGCATCAGTGACTTGCACGCCTTGTCGGCTTCGACCGCCGGGAAGATCGAGCTGGAATATATGGGAGAAGACAAGCGGGAGGAGGACCTCATTGAGCGCCTCACGAACCGGGCGGTCCTCAAGGTATTCGACCGCTATGTCAAACTCGAGGCCCTCAAGTCGGCGATTACCTACTTTGCCAACGGCTGGGGGGTGAAAGTCTCGGACGAGATGCCTGCCTCTGGTTATCTGGAGGACGTGCGGAATATTCCCGGGCTCAGCGAAGCAGTCAAAGTCTTGGATGTTGAGGACCGGCCAGCTGTAGTCGCCTCAGCGGCTGAATTTATCCTCGAAGGCTTGCACCTGCACCAGAAGCTCAACAAAGAGCGCGAAGGGGGACGGTACACCTACCGATCGTAGCGCATGATCACGATACGATACTCCGGATGGGACGGCAGCCAGCGCGTGCGGCTGTCGGCGGACCAGATGTTCGAAAAGCTCGCCGAACATCTGTCCAACACCGACGATTTGCAACAGGCCATGGACTGGCTGATGCGCCAAGGAGTGGAAGGAGAGGAAGGGAAACTCAAGGGGCTCGACGACCTCGTGCGCGAGTTGCGCGAGGAGATGCGCAAACGCTATCGCGAGTCGAACTTGCGCTCGTCGCTTGACGAAATGCGGCAGAAGCTCGACGAAATTCTCAGCCAAGAGAAACAGACCCTGGCGAAGCGCCGCCCGCAGAAGCCGGAGGTGGCCGAAAAGGAGAACTTCCTCAAACACCTGCCGCAGCGTCTCAGCGACCAGATGGAAAAGCTCTCTCACTATGAGTTCGAGGACGGGGGAGCGCAACAAGCGTTCGATGAATTGATGCAGGAGTTTAACAACATTCGCGCAATGGAAGACTTCCAGCGCCGCTACAAAGACCTGTTCAACGGACCGCAACCGCTCGATTACCAGCAAACCCTCGAACTTATGAACGAGATGCAACAGCTCCAGCAGATGGAGCAAGACCTGCTCTCCGGGCGCATGGACAACATCGACCCCGAGGAATTGCGCCAACTCATGGGCCAGGGAGCCTGGCAAGACTTTGAGAACCTGCAGCAGATGCAGGCAATGCTGCAGGATGCCGGTTTTCTCATCCACAAGGAAGGACGTCTCGCGCTCTCGCCCAAAGGGGTGCGCCGCATCGGTCAGTTGGCGCTGCAGGACATTTACGCCAATTTATTGCGCGACCGCACCGGCACGCACTCCGCCGACCATCGCGGGATTGCCGAGATCAAGCTCGACGAAACCCGACCTTACACCTACGGCGACCCCATGCATCTCGATCTAGTCGGAACACTGAAGAAATCGCTGCTGCGCGGTGGTGGCATCCCGATCAAAATGGGGCCGGAAGACTTCACCATCTTTGACACCGACCACACCACGACCAGTTCGACCGTCCTGCTGCTTGATATGAGCTGGTCAATGAGCTGGGAGGGACGTTTCGCCGCGGCTAAGAAAGTGGCGTTGGCGCTGGAGAGCCTGATTCATACGCGCTACCCGCGCGATTATTTCTCGGTCGTCGGATTTTTTACCCGCGCGGTGGAACTCAAGATTAAGGATTTGCCCGAGGCGAGTTGGAATATGGGCGACCCGTTTACCAACCTGCAAGACGGCATCCGCTTGGCCAGCGACTTGCTGCACCGCCATCCCAGTCACAATCAGAACATCATCGTCGTCACCGACGGTCAGCCCACCGCCTATTTTTCGCGTGGCCGCTTGTACTGCGAGTGGCCGCTGTCGTTCGGTGGCATCAGCATGCGCGCGGCCCAAGAGACGCTGCGGGAAGTCGAGCGCGCGACGCAGAAAAAGATCACCATCAACACCTTCATGCTCGACGACAGCCCGAGCCTGCGTGCGTTTGTCGACAAGATGACGCAGCTCAACCGCGGCCGGGCGTTCTATACCCGCCCCGATCACCTCGGTGAGTATTTGCTAGTTGATTACGTCGCGCACAAAAAGAAGAAGATATGAAAACGGGGTGAAAGAAGGAAATGGGGCAAAGGGGAAAAAGTACGTCTTGAAGAGCTTTTTCTCCTTTCGTCCTCTTCCCCATTTCTCCTTTTCGCCCAGTTTCCCTACGCTTTTGCCTCCGTGATCTCTTGCAAGGCCTTTTGCTCGTCGGCCAGCATTTCGGCAAAGGCTTCGGCTTCCAGCGCACGGTAACGGTTCAGAGTCGCGGCAACTTTCGCCGCACTTTCGGTTTGTTCCAGCTCTTTAAGTTTCTCTGACACCCAGGCAAGGTGCCACTCTTCGTCCGTACGCATTTCTTTGAGAACTGCTAGCGTTTCGGGATCCACATCCGGTCGGGCTGCATGTTCTTCGTACCGCTTGCCGGCACGCTCTTCCACCACGTACGTCAGAGCCAGCAGATCGAGCAGATTAGACGGCAGGCCGGCTTTGCGCCGGAGGTGGCGGTGGTAGCCGTCAGCGATGCGCACCGGATCGCCGCCCAGAGCGCGGATACGGTCGGTCCACAGCCAGGCATGATTAGTTTCATCAGCGAGATGACGAGTGAGTTTCTCTTGCAAGTCAGGGTTATCGGTACGGTTGATCAGCCGCAGAATGAGATCCGCGCCACGCAGCTCGGCATCCCGATAGTAACTGAACAGCAAAATAGTGTAGGCTTTCTTGTCCATTCTGTATCCTTAGAGAGAAGGGGCTCTTATGAAGCCCCTTCTCTCTACCACGTCCGCGGCGCACTAGCGATGCCGCCTAGCTGCGCTAGTGATGAGTAACGAGCAATGAGGACTGAGCAAAGAAGTCAGAAGTTAGGAGCCTGAATTCAGACCAGCTTGCTGTGCTCTCCTCAATTCCACCAGCCTGCGAGGATTTCCTTGACACTTGCCAGTTTGCCAGGGAAGATGCCTGTTGCATGCATATCACAGCAGAAAGAGGAGGAAAATCTATGGACCTCGGTCTTACCGGTCGAGTGGCGATTGTCACAGGCGGTAGCTACGGCATCGGCCGAGCCGTTGCGCAAAGCCTGCTGCAAGAAGGAGCCAAGGTGGCGATTTGCGCCCGGAATACTGAGCAGCTAGAGCATACGGCCAAGGACCTGGGGCCTGAGGTCTTAGCCGTGCAAGCGGACATGAGCAAAACAACGGACATCGCTATCCTGTTCGACAAAACCCTGAGGAAGTTCGGCAAGCTCGATATTCTGGTGAACAACGCTGGTGGAACACATCTGAGCCAGCTTCTCGATCTCCCCGACGAGGCGTGGCAGGAAAATATCGACGTCAACCTGTTCGGTGTCATCCGCTGCTCGCGTGCGGCGATTCCCCATATGCGCAAGCAGAAATGGGGGCGAATCATCAATATCTCCTCGGTCTTCGGCAAACAGCCCGGCGCCGGCATGATCGACTACAACGCCACTAAGGCCGCAGTAATCAGCTTGACAAAAACTCTGGCGGACGAATTGGCCAAGGACAATGTTCTGGTCAATGTGGTCTGCCCGGGCCCTGTGCGCACTCCTCTGTGGGAGAACGCAGCCAAGATTATCAACCCGAAAGATCCTGAAGGGATGATGAGCGGCTTTGCCGCAGCGAATATTCCCATCGGCCGCTTCGGACGGCCTGAAGAGATCGCGGGTTTGGTCGCGTTCCTGGCCTCGGAACGGGCAAGCTTCATCACGGGGGCAGCCTATGACATTGATGGCGGGATGGTGAAGTATATGATGTAGATGAGACATGCTTGTCGAAGGGTGAATATCTTTTAGACCGGGACGTTGATTTCCGCTCGACTTCGCCTCACGGATTCGGCACAATAGACTCATCTTTCAGCGGGAGGGCCGGGTTCTCGGCCCTCTTTTTTTCATCTCTCTATGGAGGACCATCTTGCAGAACGGCACGCCCCGACGCGACGATATTCGCAACGTCGCCATCATCGCCCACGTTGACCACGGCAAAACCACGCTCATCGATGCTCTCCTGCGCCAGAGCGGGATCTTTCATGCCAAAGAACATCTGGTAGACCGCGTAATGGACTCGTTCGAGTTGGAACGCGAACGCGGCATCACCATCCTGGCCAAGAACGCGGCGATTATCTATCACGGCGTGAAGATCAACTTCGTTGACACGCCCGGCCACGCGGACTTTGGCGGCGAGGTCGAACGCTCGCTGGCAATGGTGGATGGTGTCATGCTGCTGGTCGATGCTTCCGAAGGGCCGTTGCCGCAAACCCGCTTCGTGTTGAAAAAAGCCTTGGAAGCTGGGCTGCCACCGATCGTGTGCATCAACAAAATTGACCGTCCGGACGCGCGCATTAGCGAAGTCCTCGACGAGATCTATGATTTGTTCATCGACCTCGACGCCACCGAGGAGCAGCTTGAGTTTCCCGTGGTCTACACTAACGCCCGCGCCGGTATTGCCAAGCGCGCTCTCGCCGATCAGTCCGAAGATCTGCGTCCATTGTTTAACCTCATCGTCTCGGCACTGCCAGGGCCTCCCTGCGACCCGGCGGCGATCCTGCAGTTCCAAGTTAATAACCTTGACTATAACGACTACGTCGGCCGGCTGGCGATTGGTCGCATCGTCAGCGGTGAGTTGCGCACGGCCAGTTTCTACACCCTGTGCCGTGCCGATGGCTCACAAGTCCCCTGTAAAGTCGTGCAGCTGTACAGTTGGCAAGGACTGAAACGCGTCGAGGTCACAGCGGCTCAGGCTGGCGATATTGTCGCCGTCGCCGGGATCGAGGAGATTCAGATCGGCGAAACAATCTCCGATCGTGAAACGCCCAAGCCGCTGCCGGCGATCCGCGTAGACGAACCGACTATCGCCATGATTTTCGCGGTAAACACCGCTCCGTGGTCCGGTCGCGAGGGCCAGTTCGTCACCTCCAGAAAACTGCGCGAACGGTTGTGGGCTGAGTTGCGCAAGAACGTGAGTCTGCGTGTCGAAGAGACAAATTCGCCGGACTCCTTCCGCGTCATGGGCCGAGGTGAGTTACAACTGGCGATCTTGATCGAGACGATGCGGCGCGAAGGGTATGAACTCCAGGTGTCCAAGCCGACCGTGATCACTAAAGAAATTAATGGAAAAACCCAGGAGCCCATGGAACTGCTCTTGATAGACATTCCCGAGGGCTACATTGGCGTCGTGTCACAGTTACTGGCTGTGCGCCGTGGTGTGATGAC
>JBGPOI010000035.1:0-18847 GCA_041487975.1 Binatia bacterium
CACCGGCGCAGCCTGCAGTGGCTGGAGCGGGTGCGTGCCCAGGGGCTGCCGATCTTCGGCCAGACCGGCACGGTGCGCACGGGCTTCGCCTTCACGCTGGAGCACTGGAACTTGTACGATGCCAGCCGGGCTTGGCGGGAGGTGACGACCGGCACCAACGCGGAGAAGCTGGCCAAGATGAGGAACCCGGCACTGCGCGAGGCGCTCAAGGGCGAGTACGACGCGGCCAATCGCAAGCTGGAGGTCATCCAGGCTGGCGTGGGCGGGCCTATTCGCGTCCTGCTAGTCCAGAGTGTTAACGGGCAGCCCGAGTTGGAAAAGTACGTGGGCAAGTCGCTCGGTCAGATTGCCGAGGAAGAGGGCAAGCACCCGATCGACGTCATGTTGGACCTGTCGGTGGCGGGCAACCTCAAGGTGGAGTTCCTGGGTCCTAACCGCGGGTTCAACGCAGAGTTCATGGCCGAGATGATCAACGACTCACCCGCGACGTTCCCCGGGGTGTCAGACGGCGGCGCTCACACCAAGTTCTTTACCGGCGGCGCCTTCACCACCGACTTCCTCAAGTGGCTGGTGCGCGACGAGCAGAAGATCACGCTCGAAGAAGCCCATTACCGGCTGTCAGCCCTGCCAGCCCAGGCGGCAGGCTTCCGCGACCGGGGCGTGCTGCGTGAGGGGATGGCGGCTGATGTGGTGGTGTACGACCTGCAGGGGCTGGCCATCGATCCCGAGTGGGTCGGGGAGATTGCCCATGATTTTCCGGGCGGCGAGTGGCGGCGCATCCAGCGGGCCAAGGGCTACAAGGCCATCATCGTCAATGGCGAGACGACGTTCGATGAAGGCAAATGCACTGGGGCCACCCCCGGCAAGCTCCTCCGGCACGGCCGAAGCTAAGAACCTGTAAAAAAGGAGGTACGATGCAATACGATTTGATTATTAAAAATGGCACCGTCATCGACGGGTCAGGGCTGCCGCGCTATCGGGCCGACGTGGGCATCGCCCGCGGCAAGGTGGCCATGATTGGCAAAATCCGTGACGGCGCTAAAGAGGTCCTCGATGCCGAGGGCCAGGTGGTGGCACCGGGCTTCATCGACGTCCATACCCATATGGACGCGCAGGTGTTTTGGGATCCCTTGGGCACCTGCTCCTGCTGGCACGGCATCACCAGCGTGGTGATGGGTAACTGCGGGTTCTCGTTAGCTCCCTGCGGCGAGAAGGACAAACTTTTAGTCATGCGCAACCTTGAGCGCGCCGAAGATATCGCCCCCGAGGCGATGGAAGCCGGGATCAAATGGAGTTGGACGACCTTTCCCGAGTACCTAGATGCAGTGGAGAAGACCCCCAAGGGGATCAACTATGCCGCCTACATCGGGCATTCGGCGTTACGGACCTACGTGATGGGGGAGCGAGCGTTCAGCGAAGCGGCCACCGCCAAGGACCTGAAAGCGATGCAGCGGGAGGTACGTAATGCCATTCGCGCGGGTGCGGTTGGGTTTACCACGTCGCGCACGCGTAACCATCAGACCCCGGATGGGCAGCCGGTGGCCAGCCGTCTGGCGACGTGGGAGGAAGTCCAGCAACTGGTCGGCGTCATGGGGGAAATGAACGCCGGCGTGTTTGAAATCGCCGGTGAGGATACCGGACTTGCTCCGGAGCGAATCCAAGATTACCTCGATCGCTTGAAGGCGTTGGCTGTTGATACTGGCGTGCCCGTCACCTTTGGCATGTTCAGCAATCGCAAGGCACCGGACTATTGGCGGCCATTCTTCACGCTAGCAGACGAGACCGCGGCGGCCGGTGGGCGTATGTTCGTGCAGGTGCACAGTCGCTCGCTGAATGTGGTGTTGTCGTTCGAGACGGTCACCCCGTTCGACAAGCTGCCGGTGTGGTGCGACATCCGCAAGCTGCCATTAGCGGAACAGGAAGCAAAATTACGCGATCCTGAGATTCGTCGTCAACTGATCGAAGCCGTGTACCAGACACCACGCGATCAGAACCGCAAGGTTGGTCCCGAACCACGCGCGGCCAATTTCAAGTGGCTGTTCGTCATGGACAAGGCGAATCCACCACATCGCTCCATTGCTGAGATTGCGGCGGAACAGAACAAAGATCCGGTCGAGGTATTTATTGACGCGGCGCTGGAGAAACATCTCAAGCAATTCTTCCTCCAGCCTCTGGCCAACGAGAACCAGGACCACGTGCTGGAGATGATGAAAAACCCCCGCTCCGTGGTCACCTTCTCGGACTCCGGCGCGCACGTATCCCAGATTATGGACTCGTCCTTGCAGACTCATCTGCTGAACCACTGGGTGCGAGAAAAACAGGCGGTGACATTAGAAGAAGCCGTGCGGATGTTGAGCTTCGTCCCAGCTTCGCATTGGGGTTTGAGGGGGCGCGGCTTGCTACGCGAAGGATGGGCTGCCGACGCCGTGGTCTTCGATCCCGACACGATTGCGCCGATGCTGCCGGAGCTGGCCTACGACCTCCCCGCCGGTGCCCGGCGTTTGAAGCAGAAAGCGTCTGGCATCATGGCCACCGTGGTCAACGGTGAGGTCGTGCTGCGCAATAACGAGCCTACCGGCGCACTCTCCGGTCAGTTGCTGCGCGGTCCGTTGGCCCGTAAATAACCCCACCACCCAGGGCGGATGCGAGCCTGCTTCGTGTCCGCTCTTCTTGTCACGTTGTAGGGGCACATGGCCAGTGGAAAAGCCAGGCCGAAGCCGTGCCCCTATATCTTTTAGACTATAGGTTGGATTGAGCGGAGCGAAACCCAGCAGGAAGCAGATGGGCCGCCACTTGTACGACCACCCCCTACGAAAGTCTTTCGTTAATCTGTAGTCAGAAAACGAGCACTGTTTGCCATCTGTTCTCCAGTTTCTCGGCTAACGAATGCCTGCAAGGCCCGCACGATAACAACGGCGCTACGGCGAGGAAATCGTTTCGTCAGGACAAACACTATGCCAGCATGATTTTGTCCGCGGGCTGTCCATTGACGGGCCAGTTCTAGGTAATCAGCAACATTTGCTGTAACGAGGGTGAGATTATGAGTCGCAGCAAAGCGCAATTGGTCTTCATCAGACAACCCCTGCCGTTTCTCGGCAACTACTGAGGTCGCGGTAATTCCTTTTGACCGAAGCATTTCCGCAATCGCCGGAGGAAGATCCTCATCGAGGAAAAACCCAAGCTGGCTTTTGGCCATCTTTTTTCTCGGTGCCGCTCATGGCGATCATTCCTTGGGAGGTACTTATCTCCCATGCTGGCTGGTCCGTCGCTTTTGCTGAGCAGGGCGAACACGTCTACGTTGTGGAGATGGAGCAAAGAAGGAGGGAAAGCTGCTCATACTTTCCTCCTCCGATTGCGTACTCGTAGCTATTCGCGCGTCGATCTCCTGTGGATAGGCAGTATAGTAGGCACGGGCTGTTTTGAGAGTAGTGGCAGTTAGTGAAGGATATGTAGCCAGCACCGCTCCATCATCGTCCGCAAAATCTCTGCGAATCGCGATCACCTCCCAGACGTCTAATGATCCTGCGAGTGCCGCCCGGCGACCCGTAGGGCCGCCGCGAAAGATGACCCCGGGAAAGCGACGCATTCTGAGCCCTTCTTCTACGAGCTGACTTACGAGAGCAGAAGGACTCACTCCTTGCTGGAGAGCTAGAGCTCGAACAGTCCGATCAGTTTCTTCTGAAGTGTGAAAACTCAGAGTCGGCATAAGCAAGATCTTTAGATTCTATAGAATCTAAAGGTTAAACTGTACTCCGCAAGAGACTCCTGCGCAAGCCGGAGAACAAAGACCGCTTGAATTAGCCGGGGTACCCACCATCAATACGAAAAGGGCAGTCACCTAGGGCTGCCCTACGACTCCCAAAGACATCTCCTGAAAATGCTCTAAGCCGCGGCCCATTTCTCGCGCAAGAACGCGCCGACGCGTTCGATGGCCTGTTTGCCTTCGGGCAACATTGGATGGAACGCGTGCCAGACGTGGATCATGTCCTCCCAGATTTCCAGCGTACTGTTCACTCCGTCAGCCTTGGCTTTTTGATCCAGCTTAATCGAATCGTCGAGCAAAACCTCATCTCGACCGACGTGAATGAGCAGCGGCGGTAACGACTTCAGACTCGCAAAGTTTGGCGAGGCATAGGGATGCTTGGGATCCTTCCCTTGCAAATAGAGATTCGCCATATCTCCGATACTTCCCGATCCCACCAGCGGATCAGCTTCAGCGCGGGTCTTGTAGGATTCATTCGAGCAGGTCATGTCAGACCACGGGCTGATAGGGACGGCCGCTTTCGGCATTGGCAGTCCTTGGTCTCGTGCGGAGATAAGGGTAGCTACGGCTAAACCGCCGCCGGCAGAGTCTCCGGCGATCGCCAAGTTTTTTGCCGCGAAGCCGTTATCCAAGAGCCAGCGGTACGCGGCAACGCCATCCTCGACCGCAGCCGGGAACGGAGCTTCCGGTGCCAAGCGGTAATCGACCAGCAAGGCCGCCGCTTGCGCCGCTCGGGAAATTTCTCCGACCAGCGAGCGATGTGTGGTGAGCGATCCCATGACATAGCCGCCGCCATGCAGATACAGGATTGCACGCCCTGTTTGGCTCCCCGGTGCCGTGATCCATTCAGCAGCGCGGCCCGCGACCGTCACCGCCTCTACGCCAATGTCGTCTGCAACCTTGAACGCGACCTTTTCCATACCCTTGCGGCGCTGTTCCAGCGGAATATCGACTCCGGGCGGTACCGCTTTCTCCCGCAAGATCCGCTTCAGTTTGACAATTTCTGGTCCGGCCATGAGGGTTCCCTCCTTGAGTTGATGTCGTCTCATATTGGGTCTTATCCTGAAGCACCCATACGTTCAAGAAGAGAGACACTTTCTCATGTCGGAGTCACGACGGCAGCCGATCTTTCATGGTCGGGCGCGATGAAGTAGACTCGGCGCGAAAGCGATGACGGGGTAAGGAGGGAACATATGGCATCATCCACACCACAAAGCGAATCTCCCCGCAATACTTGGCGTCAGGTCACGCCCGGACATACAGGCTGGGCGCGGACGGCGCGGGCTGGCGACCCGCACAAATACTTTATGGTCTCAGTCGATACCCACGGCATTGAACCCCTGGATTTTTTGGAGAAGCGGATTGAGAAACAGTATCTCCAGCGCATTCCTCACGTCAAACTTGATGAAGACGGTGCCCAGTGGCTGATCAGCGAGGGGATCCAGCCCATGTTGGTGAAACCTGGGCGCAATGCCCAGAAACACCTTCCCGAGCGGGAGGCGTTCGAGGAACCAGACTTTTTTCAACCTTACACCAGCCGCATGGAGCCGGAAGACCAACTGCGCTACCGGGTTGGCGTGGATTTGGCCCAACGCGTGCGCGACGCCGACACGGATGGCGTTGATGCCGAGATCATTTTTCCCAACAAAGGGCTGTTGTGCTTCGCCACGCCTGATCCGGTTTTCCAACAAGCCATGTTCCGCGCCTGGAATCGCTGGGCCAGAGAAACCTTTGCTGATTATTGGGAGCGATTCATCCCCATGGCGATGATTGCTCCGGGCGACCTCGCAGGAGCGATGGCCGAAGTAAAGTGGGCAGCAGAGCAGGGGTTTAAAGGTCTCACGCTGCCGAACAAGCCCATCTTCGGTCCTACCAAGACAGGGGAATTGCAGTACAACGATAAATCATTCGAACCCTTGTGGTCATTGATCGAAGAAGTGGACCTGCCCATGACATTTCACGTCTCCACTGGTCGTGATCCGCGCGCGGTCACAGGTCTGGGTGGCGCTGTCATCAATTATGTGTGTCACTCCATGCCGACTGTCATGGACCCGCTCGTCAACCTGATCAGCTCGGGCGTGTTCGAGCGACATCCCAAGTTGAGAGCAGGGTCTATCGAAGGAGGTATCGGCTGGGTGCCGTGGATGATCGAGGCGATGGACTATTCTTTCCAAGCGCACCATATGTGGGTGCGGCCCATGATGCCCGAACCCCCGAGTTTCTACTATCGCCGCAACTGCTTCTCTGCCTTTATGGAAGACCACGTGACGCTGCCACGAGCTGAGGAGCTTGGCATAGTGGCCAATCTCATGTGGTCGAATGACTATCCACACCATGAAGGCAGCTGGCCGCACTCGGCAGAAGGTATTGAACGGCAGATGGGCTGTCTGTCAGAAGAGAGTCGCGCCAAGATCCTGGGTCTCAATGCCGCACGCGTGTTCAAGCTTGGAGTGCCAGCGGATAAGCGGTGATATTTACCGGCTTTCATGAGCGGAAAAGTCACTAGGTCGGGCAAAAGCGCAGCGTTGCCCAACAAGTATAAGCCAACGGTGGGCTTTGCAAGCTGAGCCCACCTTCCCTTCGTATCAGCTATAATTGCTTCTTGTTCCTCTGCTCTCCAGTCTGCCCTTCCCGCACTGTTGGGCGAGGTTGCTGGGAAGTCGCAGGTGTAGGATTGCTCCGCAGCGAAAGCGCAATACGCTTCCGCGCCAGATCCACATCGAGAACGGTCACCGTGACTTTCTGCTGTACCTTTACGACCTCGTGCGGATTCTGCACAAAACGATCCGCAAGTTGGCTGATATGTACCAGTCCGTCTTGATGCACGCCAAGGTCAACAAAGACGCCAAAGGCGGTGATGTTCGTTACAATACCTGGCAGCTTCATCCCTGGCTTTACATCCTCGATCTTCTCAATCCCCTCGGCAAAGCGGACGACTTCAAACTGTTCACGCGGATCGCGCCCCGGCTTCGCCAATTCCGCCAGGATGTCGTTCAATGTCGGTAAGCCGACCTGGTCGGAAACGTATTTGGCCGGATTGATCTTCTTTCGCAGCTTCTCGTCCCGCATCAGATCGGTCACTGCACAACCCACGTCGTGCGCCATCGTCTCGACCAGCGTATACCGCTCCGGATGCACCGCACTGCTATCGAGCACATATTTGCTATGGCGAATCCGCAAGAAGCCGGCAGACTGCTCGAACGCCTTCGGACCGAGTCGCTGAACGTTGAGCAATTCTGCACGCGACTGGAACGGGCCATGCGCGTTGCGGTACGCTACGATGTTGTGCGCCAGTTGCGGCCCCAAACCGGACGCATAAGTCAGGAGTTGCTCACTAGCGGTGTTGACCTCTACACCGACACTGTTCACACAACTCATGACCACATCATCTAGGCGGTTCTTGAGCGCAATCTGGTCGACATCATGCTGGTACTGCCCCACTCCGATGGATTTGGCATCGAGCTTCACCAGCTCCGCCAGCGGATCCATCAGCCGCCGCCCGATCGACACCGCGCCGCGCACAGTCACATCTTGATCGGGAAATTCTTGTCGCGCCACCTCAGACGCCGAGTATATCGACGCGCCGCTTTCATTCACCATCACGACCGGAATCGAGCGCGGCAGAGCAAGTTTGCGCAGAAAGGATTCCGTTTCCCGGCCCGCCGTGCCGTTGCCCACGGCAATCGTTTCACTGGCGAATTGCTCGCACAGTGCGGTGAGGGCTTTTCCGGCCTCGGCGGCTCCCTTCTCCCCTTGGTGGGGATAGATAGTCGTCGTGTGCAGAAACTTCCCTTGACGGTCCAGACACACCACCTTGCAGCCGGTGCGAAAGCCCGGATCAATCGCCAGGACGTTCTTCTGCCCCAGTGGAGAGGCAAGCAACAGTTGCCGGAGGTTATCGGCGAACACCGCAATCGCTGCCTCATCGGCGCGCTTTTTCGTTATGAGCCGGACCTCGGTCTCGATCGCCGGCCCCACCAAGCGCTTGAAACTGTCCTGCACCGCTAGCTTGACTTGCTGTGAGGCGGCATTGGTCCTTTTGACGAACAGCGACTCTAAGAGCCGTACGGCCTCATCTGCGGGAACCAGCACGCGAAACGTCAGGATCTCCTCTTTCTCGCCGCGGCGCATTGCCAGAATGCGATGCGACGGCGCAGTTGCCACTGGTTCTTCCCAGACGAAGTAGTCGGCGAATTTACTGCCTGCAGTTTCTTTACCGGGGATGACCGCTGCGTGAAACGTGCCTTTTTCTAGGAACAATGCTCGGAGACGTGCCCGTGCCTGTTGATCCTCACTCGCCCATTCAGCCATGAGGTCACGCGCGCCGGCGAGCACGTCATTCACTGACGACAGTTCTTGCGCCGGATCGACATACGCCACCGCTTCTGCCGCCGGATCACACTCACCTTGTTCCCAGATGCGCTGGGCGAGTGGTTCCAGACCCTTTTCCTTCGCAATCGTCGCGCGCGTGCGGCGCTTGGGTTTATACGGCAGATAGAGATCTTCCAGCACGGTGAGCGCATCTGCCGCCAGAATCTTTGTCTTTAGTGCGTCGGTGAGTTTCCCTTGATCGGCAATGGTTTTCAGGATCGTCTCACGCCGGCGATCGAGTTCGACCAGTTGCGCCAACCGGTCGCGAATGGTCGTGATCGTGACCTCGTCCAAGCTGCCAGTCGCTTCCTTCCGGTAGCGCGCGATAAACGGCACCGTGGCGCCGTCCTCAAGGAGCGCCGCCGTTGCTTGGAGCTGTCTTTTCGGGAGATTGAGTTCCTGAGCAAGGATGTCGCTATGCGCCAGGTTCATAGATTGTTATTCTTCTCTCCCGTCAACGGAGAACGCCAAGAGCACATTCCCTGGCAAGCCGCCAAACTGACCATAACCCGAGTTGGTGTAGAGTATGCCGTCAACAATCGTCGGACCTGAGGCATCAAATGAGCCGCCGTTCGCTTTGACACCGTTGATTGTCTGGTATTCTTGGGCGGCGTTGTAATCCCAGATGATCTTCCCATCTTTGGTCGAATAGGCCCGTAGGTGACTATCCTCCGAACCGGAGAACACCACGTCCGGAATGACCGAAATTGCAGCGGACTGGGCAGGACTACAGTTTTTCCGCTCGCCACAGCCAACCGGCGGGACGGACCAGACTTCCTCCCCGGTCGCCAAGCGAAACGCATGGATCCCACCGCCAACTGTCGGATCGAGCACCGAAATCTTACCGGCAGCAGGATCGTCTTTGATGGTCATCCCGATATCCGATATCGCCACATACATCAGCTCACTATCTACTGCCGGTCCCCATTGGATCCCGCCAGCGATTCCGCCCTTACTAGCGCGTTGCTGCCAGAGCAGCTTCCCCTTCGCGTCAGGATCAATGGCATACACCATGCCGGACTTCTGACCTGCCGTTAGCACCCGCTTCCCGTTGGGAAGTTTCTGCAAAATCGGTGAAGAACCGAAATCGAGGTCGGGTCCCCTTGCCTGCGGGCAGTTCGTCTCATCATTGGAATCACACGCAACATTCCAGGCGTCGTTGGCGAAAAATTGTTGCGACCAGAGAAATTTGCCGGTTTTCAGATCAAACGCTACGATTGCATCACTTGTTTTCGAAGCTGGATCGGAATAATTATCTCCGGTAGTGACGTAAATCCTTCCTCCCTCGGGGTCCACTGTGGGCGACGACCAGATCGAGGCTCCTGCTGGTCCATACAATTGTACGCCCAGTTTATTCTTCCGTGTCGGCTTCGGCTCTTCGAGGATCGTATAGGTTTTCCAGGTCTGTTTGCCAGTCGCCGCATCAAGCGCCACCAGGTTGCCACGGAAGGTACAGCAGGAATACTTGGGATCGGAGCCGGTCACTTCCTCAAGCGACGTGACCGGCACATATAAACGGCCAGCGTGAAACGCCGGCGCGCCAGTCACCCGGGCGATGGGATGAGGATCGACTTTCGTCGCCCACATCTCAGCGCCGGTTCTTGCGTCCAGAGCATGCACTGTCGCGGAGAGATCACCAAAATAGGCGGCGTACTTGGGCGGGTTCGTGTTCGGCAGGCGAACAATGCTGATGGCAGAGCGTATGCCCGTGGGGTTTTTGATCGCCCAATACACACATCCAGTCTTGGCGTCGAGCGAATAGATTTGCCCGCGCAGCGTGCCGACGAAAATGCGTCCGCCGACTACCGTCGGTTGTGAGGCAACGGTATCCGTTGGATAACCAAATGCCCATTTCAACTTCAGATTGGGCACCTGCTCGGCACTCAAACCGGCGCGCCCGGCTGGCTGAAAGCGCGTGTTCGCTAGACTCGCCCCCCAGCCATTCCAATGGGGGTTGCTGTCGGAAACGGTGAACTCTCCAGGCGCTTGCGGACACATATGCGTGGCGGTGGCCTTGAGTTGCTCCTCTCCTAACGGTTTGCCGGCGATGTACTCTGCCACCGCTCTACGCTCGGCATCAGGCATCCCCATACCGAGGAAAAACATTGGCCCAGTTAACAACGCGCCGAGGATATCCTCGGCATTCTTCTGCCGCAGGACGTTCAGTTGGGGTGCGCGCGGAACGTTGCCGTTGTGACAAGCCGCGCAGCGTTGTTCATAGACTTTTGCTCCATCGACTTCAGGCATGGGGACGACGGCCCACACAGGAGTGCGGGAGCCGATTAAGACAACAGCCGAAAAGAACGCCAGCGCCACAGACTTGCCCCGTGACGTTTTGCCTAACCAACAGCCCATAAGATTGTTTCCGAACATTTGCCCCTCCTTCTTCTTTTGACTCCGCGGCATCGAGCGAGGCCAGTTCTTCGAGTACCACACCGCGTCCCAGTCAGCGCAGAATCCCGAGAGACAGCCGACTTAGGCAGGAGGTCGGACGCAAGCGCAGCGTTGCCCAACAAGCATAAGCCAGCGTTGGGCTGCGCAGGTTTAGCCCAACCTACTCCTCGACTTACTCACACGCAGCAAAACGTTCGAGGTGATGATCAGCATCACCAAAAGTCTGCGCAATCGTGGTGAGGCGCCGGAAGGTGTGACTCACTTTCAGTTCTTCGCTCATGCCCATGCCGCCGTGAAGCTGCACGGATTCCTGGCTCACGTGCCGGCAGGCATCGGCGATCTTGATCTTCGCCGCCGATACTATGCGTTTGCGCTCCGCGGCAGCGGCGCTGTCAACCTTCACGCAGGCGAGGCAGGCCATCGATTTTGCCTGCTCGTAGGTGATCACCATGTCCACCATACGGTGCTGCAGCGCCTGGAAGGTACCGATCGGCGCGCCAAACTGTTTGCGCGTCTTGAGGTACTCAAGCGTGGCGTCGTTCGCGTACTTGAGCGCGCCGACCGCTTCAGAGCCAAGAAGCGCCGTTGCGTAATCAACCACTTCCTCGATGAGCGGTAGAGCTTCGCCTTCCTTGCTGATGAGCCCGCCGGCCGGAACGGCGGTGCCCGCGAAGTGGATGTCCGCCGCACGCAGATTGTCCACCGTGCGATAGGTCTTGAGCGACACGCCTGGTGCATTGCGGTCAACCAGAAACAGGCTGATGCCCTTCGGGTCCGTATCGTTCCCCGAGGTACGCGCCGACACAACCAGTTTGTCCGCGCAGGGGCCGTGGATCACCACACATTTCTCACCGTCGATCACGTGCCCGGTTCCGTATTTTTTCGCTCGCACGGCCACATGCGCGAGGTTATAACGTGCCCCGCGTTCGGTCTGGGCAAAAGCGAGCCTGAGCTTGCCTTCGACGAGCGCAGGCAGAATCGCTTTCTTCTGCGCCTCGGTTCCGCCCCGCGCGATGAACTGGCCGCCAAGACCGACGGTCGCGAGGTACGGCTCGACCACCAGGCCCTCGCCGATCGCCTCCATCACCACCATCAGATCGACCGCATTCCCGCCGAAGCCGCCGTACTCGCCTGCAAACGGCAACCCCAGGAGTCCCATCTCGGCGAACGTAGCCCAGACCTGGTCGCTATACCCCGCCGCAGACTCGATGATCGCCTTACGCGCTTCGAAGGTATAGTTCTTCGCCAGGAAGTTCCTGATGCTGTCGGCGAGTAGTTGTTGCTCTTCGCTGTAGTCGAAATTCACGTCGCGTTCTCCCGTTCTCCGTTTCTGTCTCTCTCTCCCTGTCTTTGTCTACAATCCCAGGCTCATCTTGGCGATGATATTGCGCTGGATCTCATTCGAGCCCGCGTAGATCGTGGTTTTGCGATAGTTGCAGTAGCGCGGTGTCAGGGTGGCCGCGAACTGGTCAAAATCCGCTGCATCGATAGGCTTGAACGGCTGCGCCAACGGGCCCACCGCTTGCACCATCAACTCAGTCAGGGTCTGCTGGATCTCGGTGCCTCTGATCTTGAGGAGCGACACTTCCGCTCCAGGCGCGCGCCCGCTGCGCAGTTGGTCGAGAAAGCGGAGATTGGTGATCTCCAGCGCCATCAGCTCGACTTCCACGCGCGAGAGTTTGTCGCGAAAGCGCGGGTCGTCGATGAGCGGCTTGCCATCCTTCATTTGCTGTGAGGCCAAAGCTTTCAGCTTGGTCAATTCCCGCTTGGAGACGCCGACCTGACCGGTGCCCATTCGTTCATAGCCAAGGAGGTACTTTGCTACTGTCCAGCCATCTCCTTCCTTATGGACGAGATTCTCGGCCGGCACTTTGACGTCGTCGAAGAACACCTCGTTCACCTCGTGGCGACCATCCATGAGGATCAGCGGCCGGATCGTAATACCCGGGGTTTTCATATCCATGAGGAGGAACGAAATGCCCTGCTGTTTCTTCCCGGTGTTCGCATCGGTACGCACCAGGCAAAAAATCCAATCAGCGAATTGCGCCAGCGTCGTCCAGATTTTTTGGCCATTGACGATGTAGTAATCGCCCTCGCGCACCGCGCTGGTCTTGAGCGACGCGAGGTCCGAACCCGAGCCGGGCTCGGAATAGCCCTGGCACCAGAAATCATCGCCGTTGTAGATGCGCGGCAGAAAACGCTGCTTCTGCGCCTCGGAGCCGAAGCGGAACAGCACTGGCGCGCACATCTTGAGACCAAACGGCATGAGCGACGGGCAGCCGGCGAAGCCGCATTCCTCCTCGAAGATGTAACGCTGCACCACCGTCCAGTCCTTACCGCCCCACTCGACCGGCCACTCCGGCGCGACCCAGCCTTTCTGCGCCAGGGTCTTGTGCCAGCGGGTGTGGTCGTCCTTTTCGAGTTCTTGGTAGTTGGCAACCTTCTCGCTCAGATCGTCGGGAAGATTTGCCTGCAGCCAGGCGTGCACTTCGTCGCGAAACGCGAGTTCTTCGGGAGAATAGTTCAGGTCCATAATCGCTCCTCACTAAAACAATGAGCAAGAGAAAGTGTGTTCAGCGCTACATCACTACCGGAACCAATGCCAAGCGATTCCGGCAGTTGCCCTCTTAAGGGGGATTATGTAGCAGGCCGCGAGAGAATTCCTAGTCCACCTCTTTCCCGCTATTTCCCCGCAGCCATGAGCTTGTCTACCTGCTTCTCCACCACCGTCCCTGTGAAGAAATCGGGGTTCATGCCGGTCCACAACGTGGTCGGGTTGGTGAAGACAAAGTCGCGGAAGTCTGCTTCGGTAATCACGCCGTGCTCCACCATTTCATACGCCTCTTCGGTGACCTCCGTCATATCCGGCACATCCCAGTGGCCAATGTCCGAGCTGAAGACCGCCCGGAGCTTCGCGCCAAAGGGGTTGGCCTTGGTGTTGAACGCCGTCGCGTTCATCGGATCGTCCGCCTCACAGCCAAAGTAGAAGTGGGGGACGAAGAGATCGCGAATATCTTCCTCTTTCTTGATGTCGCAGCGGTGAAAATCGTTCTTGTTGTCAGGCGCCTCTCTCGTGCTCATCATGGTGCCGATAGCTTTGTCGAGACGATCGAGTCTGCCTTCCGTCACTTCCTCCCCATAGCGTCGGCACAGGTCCACCATCAGTTCTGCATTGAGATTGGCGGGGTTGTAGTTTTCCAGCGCTGCGGGGTTACGCTTTTTCCAGCGGGCAATGAGGTCCGCGTAGATCCGCGCTCCCGTGCTCACTCCACCTTCCAGAAAAGCAAACTTGAGGGTTGGGAATCGACGCGTGACACCGCCAAAGAACAAGGCCTTACACACCGTCTCCCCCATCTCGGCAAAATGCCCGATGTGATTGTACATGTAAGTCGAGATCGACGTGCGGCCGCCCCAGCCCATGGCAACAGAATGAAAGGTCGGCGCGACCTTGAGTGCGACGCACTTCGCCCACACTGGGTCGTAATCGTAGTCACTATCCAGACAGAAGTTGTCGAGCCAATAGGCATAACGGGCAATCTGTGGCGCGGTACGGGCGACAAGCGGCACGGGACGAACCACATGTCCAGCCAACATGACCGCTTTCATCCCCAACGTCTTGACCGCATAGTCGAGTTCTTCAACCGCTTCCTGAGGGGTGTGCATCGGGATGACCGCGACTGGGATGATGCGATCCGCGTATTTGTGGAAAATCTCGGCATGGTACGAGTTAAACGCCCGGCAGGCGGCCCGGCGGATTTCTTCGTCGTCGATGTGGGGAGCGAAAAGCCCAAGGCTCGGGTAGACGACCGTTACATCTAACCCCATATCGTCTAAGCGCTCATAGAGGAGTTTGGGCAGCATGGCTGTGGCCCGATCAAGCGTATTCTTGGTCGGCAGCGCCCACCAGGGCGAGATCGTCGCACGCTGCTCACGTCGTTCCTCGGGCGTGAGGCGATGCCAGTTCGCCACCCCGCTCAAGCCGGCCGCCATGCCGTTGAAGCGTTCGGTTTTATAGCGCTCGACGATGCGCGGCCCACCGATTTGCTGCAAGTGATCCAGTACTCCGGGCTCGAATTCTACCGTGTGGCCGTCGGAGTCAATCACCGGATGGGTGAGTCGCGCGCGTACCGCTGCCGACTTGGATGTCTGTGTGGTCGCCATAAGAAGCCCTCCTTTTTTGTGAATTCGCTTTGCAATCAGATGATCTTTCGTTTCTCACACCGACGCAACCCATTGCAGCCGGTCCGTGCGTGCCGGTGGTAGATGGTCATAGAGGTCGGCAATGAGGTCGGATTTGAGCGATTGACAGGCCGGATCGTTCCACAGGTTGCGCCACTGCTGAGGATCGTTGGCGTGATCGTAGAGTTCGCCTTCGCTGCCGGCGTAGAGCGAACTCTTCTCGTATACCGTGCAGGTGAAGCCGTCCCGGTAAATGGTCCGCAGGTGGATACTGATCCCACTGAACTCGCTGTCCCATTCCGTCAGCACGCGCTGACGATGCTGCGCTTCAGCCTGATTCGGGCTGACGGGCAGCGCCTGGCCCTGCATCCAGTCCGGCACGGCCAGGTTCGCGATCTCACAGAAAGTGGGTGCAAAATCCACCTGGCCTACCGGCGCCGCGACCACCGCCGAGCGCACGCGTGCGGACGGCGCCGGCCGCCAGATGAGGGGCAGTCGCATGAGGGCGTCGACATGATACGGCCCCTTGAATAGCAGGCCGAAATCGCCCTGGAACTCGCCGTGGTCAGTGGAGAACAGCACGTCCGTGTCGTTGGCCCAGCCGCGCTGGGCGATGCGAGCAAGCACCCGGCCGCAGGCCTCGTCGATCAACTCGTTCTCCACGTGAGTGAGGGCATTGATCTCGCGCACCTGGTCGGCAGTCATGTGGGCAGGCACGAAATCGGGCGGTGCTTCGTAGTTCGTCACCTGGCTGCCATCATACCACTGGAGCCAGTGCCGTGGCTTTGGTTGAAGAATCGTTACGGCGTGCTCGCGGCTCCGGGGATAGCCTGGGGGAAGGTCCACGGCTCGCCAGTCATGACGGCCGACTTCCGATTGGGGCGGATCCCAGGGATGGTGCGGGTCGGGAAAGCTCATCCATGCGAACCAGTCCGCTGTATCAGGAAGCGAGTCGAGCCAGGCGATGGTCCGGTCTGCCACCCAGTCGGTATGATACAGTTCGCGCGCGATGGGATTGCGCTTGACCTGACAAGCGCCGGTGTCGCCGCCGCCGGCCGCGTTCACCTGCAATTGCGCGTTCAGGACCGGGTAGAAGCCGTCGAGCGCCTCGGGATGATGGTTTGCCAACCAGCGTGAATAATGCAGTAGACCACGGCCGGTATGCGTGGCGAGTTCCATATGCTCGAAGCCACGGTGCGGTCCAGTCTCGCCGAGCATCGCCATGCGGTTTTCATAGAACTTGAGCTGCATATCGAGATGGGGCTCGAAGTGCGCTTTGCCGATGAGGGCCGTGCGATAGCCGGCCTTCTCGTGGAGGTAGCGGGCCACGCTCGGCGCGTCCACCGGCAGCGGCACGCCGTTCATCCACACGCCGTGGGTGCGGACGTATTGCCCGGTCGGCATCGTCGCTCGCGCCGGCATGCACACCACGTTCTGGTTGTGGGCGCGGGTGTAACGGATGCCGTTGGCCGCCAGTCTGTCGATCACCGGCGTGCGCGCGACCGTGCCGCCATTACAGCCGAGCGCGTCATAGCGCATCTGGTCGGTGGTAATGAAGAGAATCTTTCGTCCTCCCATACCTGCTCCTGGCTTTGTTGCTTCTTGTTGTTTCCTGTAGTAATGGCAGAAAAACAAGGAGGGTGCACTATGGCAGGCTCATTCGAGGACAAATTCGCGATCCAGGAACTGGTTTCTCGCTACAATCACGCCATCGACTTCGGCAACTATGATGCCTGGGTCGAGTGCTTCACCGAAGATGGGGTCTTTAACGGCTCGGCTGGGCGCTTCGCCGGTCAGGCCGAACTCAAGAAGTTCACCGAGCAGTTCAAGACCATGCGGGCCAATCTACCTAACGTCCGCCACTGTGTGATGAACACCGTGACCGACGTGGAAGGGGACACCGCGATTTCTGCTTCGTACCTACAATTGCTCACTACCGGCAAAGAGGGCGCCAAGATCATGTTCAGCGGTCGGTATGACGATAAACTCGTCAAGGTAGGAGGAAAGTGGCGGTTTAAGGAACGGAGGGTGACGCGCGACACACCTCCAGCGGCGTAGGTTTCCTAGCGTACAATCAGAAGACCTTTTCGGAAATCATTGTAGGGGCAGGCCCCCGTGCCTGTCCCATCCCAGGGCAACCACAGGGGGTTGCCCCTACTCAAGCAGATGTCTTTCCAGTACCCTCCCGGTCTGGCAATATTACCTGGTCAGGAACACTGCCACACACAGGATGACCCCACACACGTAGGTGCCGAGCGCCCCGGCGAAACGAAGGGGGTGGGGCTTCTCCAGGGTCGGAGAAAGGAGGATCCCAGCCACCAGGAGATAGCGGCTCACTGTCGCGATCCCCATCACCCAGAGCATCCACAGCGAGGGATTGCGGGAACCGATAAGCAGCATCAACACGGCGAGCATCGGCGCGTATTCACTGGTGTTGCCGTGGGCGCGGATCATCTTGTACAAGCGGTCCGTGGGATCCGGCGTGTACCCGAAGGTGGTATTCGTGCTCCCCCGGGTCAGCGAAACCCCGAGGCCCAGACCGAACAGCAGCAGGCCGAGCAACGCAGTGCAAAGAATGGCAGTCGTCATAGCTCCCTCCTAGCTGAGACTTACTGATGCAGTAGCGCCGTGGATTTCAACCAAACTATCAGCGTGATAGACTACCCAAGTCTACACTCTATCACACGTGGCCTCCTGTGAACAACTGATCGGCGACACTACAGACTGCCGTTTCCTTCATGTCCGTTCCTCACCCTCGCACTGAAGAGCAGAACCTCCGCGCTATACGCCTGCTGACACGGGATGGATGGGTGCTGTTCAGTACCCGGATGGTGCGCCTCTTTGCCTATGGCCTCTTGTCCGTCGTCCTGGCATTGTACCTCGCAGCCGTCGGTCTGAGCGAGCGAGAGATCGGCTTGCTGTTGACCCTCACCCTCGTTGGTGACGCGCTAGTCTCACTGCTGATTACCCGAGTGGCCGATCGGGTCGGGCGCCGCTGGATGTTACGAGCCGGCGCCGGCCTGATGATCCTGGCTGGCGTGGTATTCGCGCTGACCAGCAATCCCTTGTTGCTGACCCTGGCCGCTGGCATCGGCACGCTGAGTCCCAGCGGCAACGAGGTGGGGCCGTTTTTAGCCATCGAGCAGGCGGCGCTGGCCCATATTATTCCTGGCCGGCAGCGTACGCGCATTTTCGCCTGGTATAACCTGGTGGGCTCGCTGGCAACGGCGCTGGGCGCTTTGAGTAGTGGAGTATTGACTGCTGGACTCCGGCGCATGGGCAGTACGCCGCTCGGCAGTTATCGCGTCCTGTTCGTCGGGTACGCTGTGCTGGGCATCGTGCTCGCGGTGCTGTTTACCGTCCTGTCGGGCAGAGTCGAGGTGGAAGCTACTCCGGGCTCGCGAACTCCGGGCTTTTCTGGTCTGCCGCAGTCGCACACCATCGTGCGCAATTTGTCGATGCTCTTCATGATCGACTCGTTCGCCGGTGGCCTGGTCGTGCAGAGCCTGCTGGCCTACTGGTTGCATCTGCGTTTTGGCGCTGACGCGACCGCGTTAGGGCAGCTCTTTTTCGGCGTTCATCTCCTGGCTGGACTTTCCGCCTTAGTGGCGGTACGCATCGCGGCGCGGTTCGGACTGATCAACACGATGGTGTTTACTCACCTTCCCGCCAACGTTTTTCTGCTGTTGACCCCGCTTATGCCAAACTTGCCCCTGGCGATGGCGGTGATATTGCTGCGCTACTGCGTGGCGCAAATGGATGTCCCGGCTCGCCATTCCTACCTGATGGCCATGGTCGCGCCGGACGAGCGTTCGGCTGCGGCTGGGGTGACGACCGTTGCCCGCACGGCAGGCAGCGCCTTCGCACCGTCGCTCACCGGCGCCTTGCTGGGAGCGGGATTCCTCAATCTGCCTTTTTTCCTGGCGGGAGCAATGAAGATCGCGTATGATCTGGCTTTGTATGTCAACTTCCGTAACATTAAAACGCCGGAGGAAAAGGACTGTGTGAATGAGTAGAGAGGCAAGGACTGAGTCTGCTAGTGGTCTGTCAGGAATGAATTTCAGGGTCCGTAGTGACGACTTCAGTCGTCCTTGCTGCCTGACCAGCGACTAAAGTCGCTACTACACCCGCAGAAAGCGA
>JBGPOI010000036.1:0-18808 GCA_041487975.1 Binatia bacterium
AAGGTCTACCGTGGGTTGATGTTGAAGCAGATTCCTTTCCAACAACATGAGCCGCATGGCCCTTTCGCTCTGCGCCGCAACAACCCGACCACGGGCAAGATGCCTGCCCTCGACCTCGACGGCCAACGGCTGTTCGACTCGACCCTCATCCTGCGGGCACTCGACGAATTCAAGCCCGATCCGCCCCTGTTGTCCGCTGATCCTCAGGTTGCCGCTCAGCAGCGTTTGCTGGAAGACTGGGCTGACGAGTCGCTGTATTGGTACGGCATGGTGCTGCGCTGGAATATCCCGGCAAACGCTACCCACACCACAGATTTGCTCTCTGAGGACTTGCCACCGATCCTACGCCCGCTGTTCAAGATAGTGGCGCCACGCTTCGTTGCTTGGCAAACTCGCACCCAAGGGATGGGGAGACTGCCGCTCAATGTCCTCCTGCGCGAATTGGATGGCCACCTCACCAACCTGGTGCGCTTATTGGGTGACGGTCCCTTTTTTTTCGGCGTCTCTCAACCGAGCATTGCCGATCTCGCGATCTTCGGTCAGCTTGGTTTTCTCCACTCTTCGGTAACACCCGAAGGCATAGTAGCAGTAGAGAAACACCCCGAATTACTCGAATTCTGCCAGCGGCTGGACGCGATGACGGACTAGCTTGAACGTGGTAGGCTTGTCATATGGCCACATCGACGGCTTTTGTCTCGCTCGAGACCTTCACGCAGAAAGAGTTCAGACGCTGGCTGGATGAGCAGCCGGCGTCTGACATCAATCATTACGAGCTATTGCACGGAAGGATTGTCATGAGTCCACCGGCTGGCTGGCCGCATGGGGCTGTGGGAACAAATATTCTTGTGCCACTGGCCACCTTCGTCCGCACCCACGATCTCGGCCACGTATTGGATTCGAGCGCGGGTTACGATCTGCCCTCTGGAGACACGGTCGAGCCTGACATTTCGTTTATCTCCGCCGCGCGTCTTGCCGCCGGACCAGCGCCACAACCCGGCAAGTTCGTACGCGTTGTCCCCAATCTCGTCGTAGAGATTCTCTCCCCTGCAACCGCGCAAAAGGATCAGACCGAAAAGAAGGCAATCTATGCGGAAAACGGCGTAGAAGAGTACTGGATTGTGGACAGTAAGCGTCGAGAGATTACGGTCTATACCCTCGCGGGTAAGCGCTTTGGCCGCGGTGCCGTGTACACCGCGCGCGAGACACTCCGCTCGCGCGTGCTCGACGGGTTTACACTGCGTGTGAACGAGGTGTTCGTTTAACTTTCAGTCGGCGTGATCTCGAAGGCGAATTCCTGCTTGTACCAGCCGATCCACTTAAACACCTTGGCCAGGAAATATTTGCGCAGGAACAGTGGCAGAACCTCTGTCCTTATACCCGCATCTTCGCGCCAGACCGCGGTTCCTTGCAAGGTAGTGGCGCCGATCCGCATGGTGGCGTCTGGATTCTTGCGCAGGTTCTTCACCCAGTCCGCATTCATGCCACGAGCTGAGGTGACATAGACCTTACCGTTGCCGGCGGCAAACCAGATTTTTACCGTATGCGGTTTACCGCTTTTGCGACCTCTAACGGTGAGATGAATAAGGGATTCACGGTTAAGGGCTGGCAAGTCCAACATCAGGACTACCTTACACGGCCACGAACCGTTGCTCCCGGCTTTGCAAACGGCGCGGCTCGATAGTGATGGCACGCTCCGGCGACGCGACCGTGACACCGAGGCGCCAGGCGCGGGTTCCATGTTCGGCAGCAATCTGTATCACCCGCTCCGCATCAGACTCGCTGACGACCACGGCGAAACCAACCCCCATGTTATACACCTGGAACATTTCGGCGTCGCTGAGCCTGCCGACGTCCTGCAGCACCGCAAAGATCGCTGGGGCCGGGGGCAAGGTATGAATGACGTAGCCGATCGGCGCGGCGGTACGGATCAAATTGAAGAACCCATCCCCGGTCACGTGCGCCAGCGCTTTGAGTTGCAGACCTGCGGCAAACATCGCTGTCACTTCCGGCACGTAAATGCGTGTGGGTTCGAGGAGTTCCTCTCCCACGGTGCGGCCGAGTTCTTGCAAGTAGCTGTCCACCGTCAGCTTCGTGTCATGCAATAATACCCGCCGGGCCAGAGTCAGGCCGTTGCTGTGAATGCCGCTGCTGGCCAGGCCGATGACCACATCTCCAGGCTGCACGTCCTCTCCCACGATGACCCGATCGAGCGGGACCGTGCCGATAGCCGTGCCAGCCAGATCAAAACCAGCCCCAGGACGTATACCACGCACCATTTCGTGGAGTTGAGCGATCTCACCACCGGAAATGCTCACGCGCGCCATTTCAGCGCCGCGAAACAGCCCCCTGCCGATTTCTTCCAGCACCGCGGGTTGCAACTCTTCCACGGCGAGATAATCCACGAACGAAATCGGCGTAGCGCCAACGCACAGCAGGTCGTTCACATTCATGGCAATGCAGTCGATACCGACGGTGTCGTACTTGTTCAGGAGTTCTGCCACCAGCAACTTCGTGCCTACCCCATCAGTGGAAATGGCGATGCCGGTGTTGCAGCCATCCAGGCGGATGATGTTGGCAAAGTAACCGAGCGGCAGGTGCGGGCGCGCCGTCGGATGAAAGGCAAAAGTCTTTTCCACCCACGTGCGCAACCGCGCGAGTCCGCTCTCAGCTTTGCTGCTATCCACACCAGCGGCGGCGTACCGAGGGTCTCTAGATTGCTCCATGATGGAGCCTTGTTCTAACCAATCCGCCGCAAGAAGGCAATTGGCGGGTCACTCTTGACGCTCCCTCCGGGCAAGTCCATGATGGCGATGTATCGTCTTGCGTAAAACGTCAAGCGTAGAATGTAAGTGGTGGCTGATAGAATTACTTGCTATGTTTTACGTCTCTATTCTTGTATGTATGAACAATTCTACGGTTTCCGTGACAATCCGTTCCGCTTGACTCCGGATCCCGACTACCTGTTCCTTAGCTCCACTCATCAGGAAGCCCTCGGTCATTTGCTCTTCGGCGTCAGTGAAGGGAGCGGCGTGGTTGTGATTAGCGGCGAGATCGGCGCTGGCAAGACGACCCTGGTGCGCACCCTGGTGCGCACCCTCGACGCGCAAACCACCGTGGCCTACATCTTCAACCCCGCTCTGTCGGCGCTGGAGTTGCTGCAGACGATCAACACGGAGCTGGGATTGCCCGCCAGCTCGACGAGCAAAAAGGAACTGATCGACGAGCTGAACCGTTTTCTCTTGGCTGAGCAGACTGCGGGTCGGCGCGTGGTCGTCATCGTCGATGAAGCGCAGGATCTTGAACCTGCCGTGCTGGAGCAGTTGCGCTTGCTCTCGAACCTGGAAACCGAGCGGGTGAAACTCCTGCAGATTATTTTGGTCGGTCAACCCGAGTTGCGCGTTATGCTCACCCAACCAGAACTTGCCCAGCTCGATCAGCGGGTCACGCTGCGTTGGCATTTAGGGCCCTTAACCGCTAAGGAAACGGCGGCCTACGTGCGTCACCGCCTCCGGGTGGCGGCGGCGATGCGCGAGGCCGTTCATTTCTCCCCCGCTGCCCTGCGCTACGTGCACCGCTGTGCTCGCGGAGTGCCTCGTCTCATCAACGTGCTCTGTCATCGGACGTTACTGATCGGTTTCACGCGCGAAGAACGCCAGATCGGCTTGAGGATCGTCCGTCAGGCGGTACGGGAAATTCGCCGCGACCAGTACCAATCGAGACGGGGCTTCTCTTGGCGTCCAATAGCCGGCACCGCCCTGGGAGCCGTAAGCGTCTTGTTCGTGGCCGGGATCTTCTTTGGCGTTGTCCCGTCCCAAGACTGGCTGGCAAGGGTTGCGTCATCCAACCGAAAAGCGGCGACCCCTCTGCCTGCGGCTGTGAAGCGCGCTGAGGCGCAGGGTTCTTCCCCTCAATCTGCTTCCGCCAAACCTGCTGACGCGGAAGCAGTTCCTCCTTCCCTCATTCCTGCTCCCAGTTCTGCCCTTCTCGCTACCGCATCGCCCTCCACCGAAGAGGGAACGACCACCACCGGCACGTTTTTACAAGACTTGCAGGGAATCGATTTGGTGGACAGTGCCGTGCGCTCGACCGATGGGCTGCTCCGTGCCTGGGGAGTCGATGAACTCCAAGCCGGAGAATGGCGCAATGGCGTGCTCGACCTGAACGCTATCGCTCGGGTACGTCACTTGGAGTACATACCGCTCAGCGGCACTGTGGATCTGCTGTCGCGGCTTGACCTCCCGGTCATCTTGGAGCTGACAGCGTCAGCGGCACGCCAGGAAACACGCTTTGTCTTGCTCTTGGGAGTTACGGGCGACCGGTGCCGGGTGCTGCTGGGCCATGAGCGTGAAGTGCCCACGCGCGAGATTACCGAGCACTGGTTGGGTAAGGCACATTTGTTCTGGAAAGATTTTGACAATGTCGGGTTCCTGCTTACTCTGGGCAGTATCGGCCAGAATGTGAAACGGCTGCATACCTTGTTGTCCAAAGTCCAGGGACCGAGCGACGGGAAATTCTTGCCTGCCCGTCCGGATGCTTTTGGCCGGCAAACTGAAGCCGCGGTGGCCCGCTTTCAGAAGGCCAAGCGTCTTCCCTCTGATGGGGTGGTCGGCCCCCTGACGCTGGTCTTGCTCTACAACTCCCTGACCGACTATTTCCATCCTAGCCTTGGCACGATGGATAATCCGCCGATAGTAGAAAATCCCGGATCGGCAGGGAGAGCCGCACAGGGCAAAAGCCCAAGGAAGACGCTACTGGTAAAGGAGAGAACATGAGCACGATTCTTGATGCGCTGCGTAAGGTTGAGGAGAACCAACGCACTCGCAGCGCCGACGCGCGGGTACGGCTGCTCTCGTTCCCGACCCAGCCTGACGGATATTCGTCTCGTCAGCGGCGCACTCCCTGGGTTGTTGGCGCCGGACTCGCGCTTGCCGGGTTTGCTACGGGAGCCGGACTGATGCTCTGGGGTCCGCACTTGCGCACCCCGGAAGAAGGGCAGCTAGCACAAGAGATCGGCTCAGACGTTGCCCAAGACAAGGGGCTTAAGCCTCTTGTCCAGCCTCTTGTCCATCCGCCTGTGCAGCCGCCTCCTCAGCTCGCTGTGCAGCCTCTTGCCCAAGCCCCCGTGGAGATACCTCCCCCTCCAACACCTGCTCCCGACGAGATGCCCGCTCCGACACAGATCACTTCGGCGCAATTAACCAGCCCCGCATCTCCGGCGCCTCCAGCGCCAGTTCCCGCCGCAGTTCCGCCTGTTTCACAGACCGTCATGCCGAAGTTTTCCAGCCCGACCCCTCCGCTGCCTACTCCCACCAAGGCTCTTTTTGGCCCCTCGGCTCCAGTGGTAGCCGCCCCCCCCCCCGAGGTTCGCTCGGCTCCGGCAGAACCATTTGCCCGATCACTCGACGCGGAAGCGGAAGCACGACGGTCCGCTCTCAGAGACGCACGGCGAGCCAGGCACACGCATGGCGGCACACCTCCGCCCGAGTTGCAGGATCTTGCCAAGACGGCCAGAGCTGCCCGGGCGCAGTCACGACTGTCGCTTGAAGCTCGGGGTGAAGTTCTTGACGAAACCCCGATCCCCAGAGGAGCCACTGGAGGAGCCAATCGCGTCGCCAAGGCTACCACGCCAGCCTCGGCTCCCTCTGCGGCGCCGCCCGACACCTCCCTCAGTTTCTTGCAATGGTCACCCGAACCGGACCGGCGCCTTGCCTTCATCAAGATCAACGGCGGACCACTCACCCTTGCTCATGAAGGAGATACGGTTGAAGGCTTCACCGTGGTCGAGATTCGCCGTGACGCAGTTGAACTCAGTTCAAAAGGGCAACGCTTCACCTTGCAGGCTGACCAGTAGCCGCCGCGCCCTGACCTCAATCGAACCACATGACACTCGGGCACCCATGCATTCAGGCACGGTTGCACACCTGGACGAATCTTCTGTGCCCTGATTCAGTGACGTTTACCGTCGCTCGTATAGTGAGACTCTTCGCTTCGAGTTTCCCCTGAGTTTAGCGAAGGGGCTGCGGCTCAGCATGACATCCCGCATCTTCACTCCGGTTGTCTGCCAGCCTACGCCTTCTTTGCTTGGGTCTTCAGTTCTTTTACGCGGCGCTTGAGCGCCTTCTCGCGCCGTTTGCGGCGGCGGCGGATTTCTCTCTCTCGTTCGCGATGCACTTTTTCTCACCTCCTCTCAGCGTCCAGTCGGGCAGCGTTGTTATACCTTCCTGGATAAGGACCGCAACCAGGGCACCCCTCGCGGTCAGGAATCTACCAGATATTGTGGAGTAGTGATTTTTCTGTTAGGGGGGGTGAGCCTGAAGCAGCTTCAAGCACAATCTCGACAAAGCCGGATTCGTCGTGGCGCAAAGGGGCGGTGTGGATCTGTTCACTATTAAGGGGCTGAAGAGCGGACCGACTTTTCTCTTCGATGACCAAGCCTCGTTCCCGGCGGTGCTCACTGCCGTGGAAGAAGAGTTATCTCGGTCCAACGGATTTTTTCGCGACTCGCCGGTGATTCTCCACTTCGGCAGTCGTCTCCTCAACAAAGAGGAGTGGTGGAATCTGAAGGACGTGTTGCATCGCGAAGGCTTACAGCCGCGCTACGCCGTCGCGGTGGCGCCAGCAAGCCGGGAATTGCTCTACAAGGAAGGGCTGCCGGTGCGGGAGCACCTCCCACTGCCCGCACACGAAAGCAAAAAAATTCAGGCAACCGCAGCGGGAGGAAGTACTGCGCTCTACCTACGCCGGGGCTTTCGCTCCGGCCAGAAAGAGGTCTTCGATGGTGAGGTCGTGTTGGTAGGGGATGTCAATCAAGGGGCGGAAATTCTCGCGGGGGGAGACATCATCATCGTCGGCACTTTGCGCGGCATGGTACACGCCGGCTATCCGGACAACGCGGAGGCGGTGGTTATTGCGCTCAGCCTGGTACCTTTGCAACTCCGCATCGGCCCGTTTATCGCGCGGGCGGATGAGGAGCAGAACCACCGGCGCCCGCAACGTCCGGAAATCGCCCGGATCAAGGACGAACGGATTGTGATTGAACCCTATCAGGGGAAACTATAGGAGGGCCCGGAGTTATGAGCGGACGCGCTATTGTCATCACCTCGGGCAAGGGCGGGGTCGGCAAGACCACGGCCACCGCCAACCTCGGTCTGGGCTTGGCCAGGCACGACCGCAAAGTCGTGCTGGTTGACGGCGACATCGGCCTGCGGAATCTCGACATCATCATGGGTCTCGAGAACCGCATCGTCTACCACTTGGTCGACGTCGTCCGCGGCCGCTGTCAGGTACGGCAAGCCTTGGTCAAGGATAAACGGTTCCCTCACCTTGCTCTCTTACCTGCCTCACAGGTGGACCAAAAAGAGGCGATCAACCCGGAGCAGATGCGTGAGTTGGTCGCCCAGTTAAAAGAAGACTTCGATTTTGTGCTGATCGACTGCCCGGCTGGCATCGAGCAGGGGTTTCGCAACGCGGTCGCCGGCGCGGACGAGGCCATCGTCATCACCACACCGGATGTCTCGCCGGTGCGCGACGCGGACCGCGTCATTGGGCTCCTGCAGAACTCGATGGGAGACCCGCAGTTGATTATCAACCGCATGGCCGCAGAGATGGTGCAACGCGGCGACATGTTGGGTCAACAAGACGTACTCGATATTCTAGCGGTGAATCTCCTCGGGATCGTGCCGGAAGACGATGAGGTCATCGTCGCCGGGAACCGCGGCGCACCGGTTGTTTTGAATGACAGATCGCGCTCGGGGCAGGCGTATGGCCGGATCGTGCGGCGGATTCTCGGGGAGGACGTGCCGATTCCCGAGCTCAATGGATACGGTGGGTTTCTCCATCGCCTCGGCAAACTCTTCTCAAGGAGATAAACACATGGCCTGGGGTACATTCGTCCAGCGGTTGTTCGGGAACAAGGGGAGCAGCGCGGAGCTGGCTAAGGACCGCCTGCAGGTTGTCGTGATGTACGATCGCCTGGGCCTCTCGGCCGGACAGCTCGAAGCCTTACGCAAGGACATCATGGAGACCATTAGCCGCCATGTCGCCATCGATTCCGAGCGAGTCAAAATCGACTTTCTGCCCACCCCGGCCGAGGTGACGATCACCGCGCCGGTGCGCCGGATCCGCACTCGGGGTGAGGCACAGAAGCAGCAGACGGGCTGAGACGGTCTCCCACGACGACTCCTGTAGGGGCGCGATTCATCGCGCCTTGCCTGCACAGTCTGTTACACAAGGGCGCAATAAATTGCGTCTTGATCTTCATAAGGAGCCTCTATGGCCACTTACGAGCACATCCTGGTTGACCACCAAGACGGCATTGTCACTCTGACCTTCAACCATCCGGAAAACCTCAACGCCATGACCGCCGCGATGGGCGACGAGGTGACCAACGTGGTGCGCACGCTGAACCAAGACCACAGCGCCCGTGTCCTCATTCTCACCGGCGCCGGTCGCGCGTTTTGTGCCGGTGGCGCGAAGGGCACCCTCCAGAGCCGCACCACGGGTGCCAAGAGTGCCAATGCGGAAGCCCCGAAAACCTTCTACAAGCGTTTCCTCTCCCTGCGGCAACTGGAGATTCCCACCATCGCGGCGATTAACGGGCCGGCCGTCGGCGCGGGGTTCTGCGTGGCTCTCGCGTGCGACATGCGGGTGGCCGCGGCAAACGCGCGGATGGGTCTCAATTTCGTCCGCTTGGGCATTCATCCCGGCATGGCGGCCACCTTCACCACTCCGCGTATCGTCGGCATGGCCAAAGCCTGTGAAGTGATTTTCACCGGCCGGCTGTATACCGGAGAAGAAGCGTTCACGCTGGGGCTAGTGAATCGCGTGGTGCCGGCGGAAAAACTCCTGGACGAGACTATGACCCTCGCGCGCGAGATTGCCAGCAATGCGCCGATCGCCGTACGCCTGGCGAAACGTGCTCTCTATCGTGGGGAGGCAGATCTGCTCGAAGCCGCCATCGAGGTCGAGTCCGAGCACCAGGCCCACACCTGGACGACCGAAGACGCCAAAGAAGGCATCACCGCAATGACCGAGAAGCGCGCGCCGAAGTTCCGCGGGGTCTGATACCCGGCAGCCGGAGAACCGGATGGTGGAAGAAGGACGGGCATAGAGGGTGAGGCCCCGAGGTTGATGAAGTTTATAGATGTGGAAATCATGGGGGTTTATACATCTAACAACTTGTTTCTAGCGATAGCAACATGTTTCTGCTAATAGAAACAGGATGTTGCGGCCTAAATGGTGTTAGGGATTAGGTCGCAGACGGTTAAGGGGTTTGTCTTCTCCGCGGGGCAATAGGTATGCGTTCACGTTTCACGCAGGCGCAGCGAGCAGCCGTCCGAGCCTTGCTCGAAGTGCCGGTCGGTCCCGACGAGGTGTTCAGGCCCGCCAAGAACCGCCTAGCGATTACCGAAGTTTGCCGGGCGCTGCATTTGCGGCCCATACCTTACGGCCAATTCCTGGGCCCCGATTGTTGGCTTGCAGGAGGGGGGGTACTGAGGTGGCTCTGCAGCGTGGGGACGCAAGCGGACGCGACGCAGGGAGATTTCGACTTCTTCTTCCCCTCCCTGCAGGCCCTGAACGCCACTGCCCGCGCCATGCTGGACCAGGGTTTCCACATGCGGGGGTATCGCGCTCTCTCGCGAAACATTCGCGAGTATCTACGCAAGACGGTGAACGAGGACAAGGGCGCGGAGATCTGGGATGCCACTGGGAATCTGGCCCTGCTCACTCCCGCGCTCATCGCACGACTCCGGTTGATCTATCTCGAATTCTGCTCGCCTGAAGGGGATATACTACAACTAGTGGCGTCCTGCCACGCCACGCCGCTCGAGACGATCATGCGGTTCGACCTCAGCATCTGCCAACTGGCGGTGGATGATCAGTACCTCAGTTTCGGGCCCTGGGCCTGGAGCGACCTTCTGCAGAACCGCTTTCGCCCCGGAGCCATCCGGTGGCCAGAATCCACATTCCGGCGCATGTTCAAATACGCCCGTCGCGGCTTTTGGCCGTACCCGAGAACCGCCCTGATCGTCTCGTCTTCGGCTCTGGCCCAGTTGGCGGCGCACGCCCCACGCTACCTTGCACGCCGCCGTGGGGACTCCTCCAACTGAGGGGTGGGCGAGTGCCCTGGCACAGGGGAGGAGGCCGGCGTGTCGTAGTGCCGTAGGCTGGGATGAGGCATTGCCGAATCCCAGCAGATAGCTGAAGGGCCACAGACAGAGCGATCTAAGGGGGGAAATGGGGTCAGGTCAGGGGGGAAATGGGGTCAGGTCTTGAATTATTAGTAAAGTAGGGTGAGCAAAAGCGAAGTGTTGACCGCCAAGCGAGGCTGTGGGGCCTAACAGCCAGAGCCGAGATGAGGGGACGTTGCGGCATTTGTGGCTCCCCACTGCGGGCACAGATCCTTTCGATCTGCTGCTTCTTCTGCAACGAGATTATGCAGAACTGGCTGGAAAACTGGCGAGTGATATTTCAGAACCCGACCCCCACCCTTCGAATCCGTGCTTCGCTCGCAATCCGCCCGCAGCATGGCTGCTGGCTGCAAAGGCGCAAGCCATGCTTGCGCACTCCCAAAATTCATTTGAAATTCGTCTGCACAGCATACGCAACGCGGACTGAGCAAAGGGGCGGCAAACGAAAGTTTCTCTCACCTACGCCCCTGGCTCCAGCCACCAGCGGCTCATGTCGAGTTCGAGTGCTGCGAACGGCTCGGCGCGAATACTCTCCTCGCCGCCATGCGTGCTGATCACCAGCCAGCGTTGCCCTTCCAGTCGGTAGACTTCCAGCGTGCGCTGGAGTGGATCGACTAACCAGATGTGCTCTACCCCTTCACGGGCATAGACGGGCATTTTGCGTACGCGGTCAAGCCGCCCCGAGGTCGGTGCAACGACCTCACAGACCCAATCTGGCGCGATCTCCGAGTAAGCAACATTCTCTAAGACTGGCATACGCTCTCGGCGCCACCCAGCGAGATCTGGAACGAGAATATCTGCGCTGAGGTGCAGTTCAGGTTCGAAGAGTATCCACCAACCGCCGGGGCCATCAGAGCTACCAGGGCGGCGATCGAAGGGATCAAGGCCCCCTCTGAGCACAGACGCCGCGCGCGCATGCGGAAACGCAGGCCGCGGGGAGGTAATCAACTCATCATCAATGATCTCAGCAATCAAAATATCCGGAACCTTGAGTAGATCTTCGTAGGTCGCCTGGCGTCGTACGGGGTTCATAGCGGCGACTGTACCACGCCCCTTCTCTGGGAGAAAGGAGCGGACGGTATGAAAACGAATTGGGAGAAACCAGCAGGGCGAACACAAGGTTCGCTCCTACGGTCGGTATCGGGTCTCATCCGACTGGGAGCGTCGTTCTAGCCGCGGAACTCGCGCAGAAACTCAAGCAGCGCGGCATTCACCTCGGCCGGCTTCTCCTGCTGTGTCCAGTGGCCGGAGCCCTCGATCAACACCGTGCGCCGCAGGTTGGGCACCCAGGTCTCCATCCCCTGCGCCATCTCCGGGCGCAGGACGACATCTAATTCGGCCGTCACCATGAGAGCGGGCTGTACCACCTTGGCGTTGCTGAGGTAGGCGGTCAGTTCCCAATTGCGATCGAGATTACGGTACCAGTTCAGTCCCCCGCGAAAGCCGGTCTTAGTGAACGCTGTGGCAAACACCGCGAAATCCGCGGCGGTGAGGAAGTTCCCGTACGGCGCATCGGGCAAGCGATCCAGGATGCCGCCACCGGCCGGGCCAAAGACACCCATGGGGACACTGCGCAAGCGCTCGACCGCCTCACGGTTGGGCGCTTGATAAAATCCCCGTAACGAGCGGCGCACGTCGCGTTCGAGTTCCGTCTCGGCCACGCCGGGGTCCTGAAAATAGACAATGTAGTGAAAGTTGCCCTGGGCCGCGGCGCGCATCGCCGCAAGCGGGCGTATCGGCAGGCGCGGGAAGAAAGGCGTGTTGAGCCCGACAACACCGGCGACGCGCTGCGGCGCCAGCAGCGCCATCTGCCACACTACCAGCCCGCCCCAGTCGTGACCGACAATGACGGCTTTGTCGATCGCCAAGGCATCGAGCAAACCAGTCAGGTCGCCGACCAAATGATGGATCGTATACGCGTCAATCGCTGGTGGCGCGTCCGTGTCCCCATAGCCGCGTTGGTCCGGCGCGATGGCGCGGAAGCCAGCCTCAGCCAAGGCTTTGATTTGATGCCGCCACGAATACCATAGTTCGGGAAAGCCGTGACAGAACAGGACAGGGAAGCCGCTGCCGGCTTCAACGACGTGCATGCGGATGCCGTTAGTGTGGACGTGTTTGTGGGTAAACTCCATCAGTAGGTCTCCTCCACTTTCGCGCCTAAATCAGACCACAAGAGATTCGTACACTCATGCACCTGAGCCTTAATACAGTAGCGTGCGCCATGCGCACGAAAATAGCGGCGTGCAGGGGAGACGTGCGCACAGCGCACGCTACGCTGACGGACTACTAGTCCTTTTCTGGCTGACTGCTGAGTGCTGACCGCTGACTGCCTCTTCTTTATCGACACGCTTCCAGGGCCAGCGCCACGAGTTCGGTAGAGAACTGAAAGAACCCGGCATAGTCCTTCTGGCCGGTATTGAGGAAGGCGAACGACAGTTGGCGATCCAGGTCGGCCAGGCAGACCTGCCCGCCTTTGCCCGGATGGCCGAACGTCCGCAGCGTGGCGCCGCGCGCCAGATGCCCGAGCATCCAGCCTAAACCGTAGATGATGGGAATGCGCAGCGAGCGGTCGATGTCGCCCTTATTATTCGTCGGCGTGATGGCGCGCTCGAGAGTGGCCGGTTGCAGATAGCGTCGGCCTTCCCAGGCCGCGCCCAGGGCGATCATGGCATAGACTTTGGCGATGTCCCGCGCCGCGGCGATGCCCCCGCCGGCGGGTAACACGAGACGGTGGACCTCGGGGCGATTGAAAATATTCGCCCACTCGGGAAAGGGCAGCGCTTTTTCATCCACCTTCTCCTCGAAGTTGAGCGAGCGCTGGAAGGCGAAATAGTCCTCGTCCGGGGTGAACCCCATCAGCGCCGCCATCTGCATGAGGGCATCACGGTCCGCCGGCGATTCGTACACGCACGCGACTCGCTGCTCTTGCGACTCCGGCAGCCCGACAAACAAACTGTGCAGCCCGAGCGGCGTGCCCACTTCCTCGCGGAGGAACCGCCCGCAGTCCCGTCCGTCCAGCCGCAACACCAGTTCGTTAATCATGAAGCCGTAGTTGAGCGGATGGTAGCCGTTCGCCTCGCCGGGCGTCCACCGCGGCGTAAGTTCCTCCATCGCCTGCGCGCATTTTTTCCGGTCACCCCATAATTTATACGTCAGCCAGTCCGGCCCGGTGGTGATGCCGATGCGGTGGCCTAAGAGATGAGTGATGGTGGCTCGCTCCTTGCCATTGCGGGCAAATTCCGGCCAGTGACGGCAGACCAGGTCATCGTACGCGAACAGGCCGCGATCGTGCAGCAGGTGCATGGCCAGCGCGGCAAGTCCTTTGGTGGAGGAGTAGAGCACGAACATGGTCTCCGGCGTGACTGGTTTGTGATCGCTGACTCGCGCGAAGCCACCGCCGATATCCAGCACCCGTTTGCCGCGCCGGAACACGGCAAGTTGCGCTCCCCAGAACAACTTCCCGGCCTCGACTTCGGAGCGAAACAGCGCGGTAAGTTTATTGAGCGTCTCCTTGTCCATGCCGACTTCTTGCGGGGTGACCTCTGGGTCGATTTGATAAAATGCCATGACGACCTCCTGATGCAGTAAGTGCTCTTTTTACCCGCTGTCATACCTGATTCAGGACGGCGAATCTGCCCCCTCACTGCCCGGTACCGCAACCGCACAGTTTGGCTGTTCGCGTTGCCATCGCGCTTGACAGGAAACCGTGATTCCGGTTTCCTCTCGCTCTATGGCAGCGAATCCTCTTCCGAAAGCACATCCCTTCTCTGGTGAATTCCAGTTTGCTTTGCAGGCGGTGCGGCACGCCGCGCAGTTGACCCAACAGGTCCAAGCCGAGATGACCGGCCCGGCGCTGACCAAGAGCGACCGCTCTCCAGTAACCGTGGCCGATTTCGCCGCGCAGGCCCTTATAGGCAGTTTGTTGGCGGAAGCGTTTCCCCACGATCCGTTGGTCGCCGAGGAAGACGCAGTCGATTTGCGCGCGCCGGCAGGGAGCCCAACGCTGATACAGGTGACGGATTTCGTGCGCCGCTTTTTGCCGCGTATCACTCCTCAGACGGTTTGTGACGCGATCGACCGAGGCACAGCCACCCCGGCGTGGCGTTTCTGGACCCTGGACCCGGTGGATGGCACGAAAGGGTTTCTGCGCGGCGGCCAGTACGCCGTGGCGCTGGCTCTGATTGTAGACGGCCAGGTGCAGATTGGCGTGTTGGGATGCCCAAGCTTGAGTGAGGCCTGCCATCCTCACAGTGGCGGGCCGGGCTCGCTCGTCGCAGCCGTACGTGGTCAGGGAGTCTGGAGCACACCGTTGAACGTGAACGCGGAGTTCACCCGTTTGCAAGCCTCCAGCAGGAAGGACCCAGCCGAAGCGCGGCTGTTACGCTCTTTTGAAGCCGATCACACCAACACCGACCAGATGGCTGAAGCCGCGCGCGTCCTGCATATCCAAGCTCCACCGGTGGCGATGGATAGCCAGGCCAAATACGCCGTCCTAGCGGCCGGAGCGGGAGATCTTCTCTTGCGCCTGCTCTCTCCCAAGCAACCCGACTATCGTGAAAAGATCTGGGATCAAGCCGCTGGCTCACTGGTGGTGGAGGAAGCCGGTGGCCGTATCAGCGATCTGGATGGGCAACCGCTGGACTTCACCGTTGGTCGTACTCTCGCGCGCAACTGTGGGGTGATAGCCTCGAATGGCCATCTGCACGCGGCAGCGCTGCAAGCAGTACGACAGGTGCGTCAAGGATATAAATGAAGGAGAGCGGTCAGCTATCAGCCGTCAGCTTTCAGCAGAACCTAGACAAGCGGCTTATGGTTTCTGCAATCTTAATTGGGCAGGCAATATCCAGGGCTTGTCTTCTCTTCGTAGGGTGCATTTATGCACCATTTTAGCGGATGCCGGACTGACGCCGTGCGGGCCCTGGCAGCGGGGCTCTGTCACACCGTGCTCGTCGCCTTTGGCGAAAACATGTTCACTCACAGTAAGGCTCCGCGCCCGACGCACGGCAAGCTGCATTGGGGCTATGAGGATTGGGAAGAACCTTTCGGCCTCGTCGGTCCGCCCGCCGGCTATGCCCTGGCGGCGAAGCGGCATATGCACTGCTACGGCACCACGGCCGAGCAGCTCGGCCGTGCATGCGTCGTTGCTGCTGGGCGCGGTGTAACGACGGAGATTTTGCTCCTGACAATTCCGCAATCGGCAATCCGCAATCGCACAATGGAGAAGCCCTTCCCCATCATCACCCCCGACAACGCGCCCTTCTGGGAAGGTTGCCGGAACGGCCAGCTCCTGCTCCAGCGCTGCACGGATTGTGCAGCCTGGCGCTATCCGCCCGCGTCGGTCTGCCCGCGCTGCGCGGCAACCACGGCAGCGTGGACTCCGACTTCACGCGCAGGGCAGATTCATAGCTTGGTGATCTATCACCGCGCGTTCCATCCGGCGTATGTCGCCGAGGTCCCTCATGCCGTCGCCCTGGTGGAACTGGACGAAGGCGCACGTCTGCTCCTCCGCGTCGTCGATTGTCCGCTGACAGCCCTGACGATCGGCGCCCGCGGAGAAATTCGCTTTACGCGGCTCACCGACACGATCAGCTTGCCGGTTTTTGCGCCTCGTGTTTAGCGTTCAGGGTATAGCACAGATAGTTATTTTTCCACCCGTCACGATCTCGCAATTCTTTGATTGGGACACAGTGCTGTTTTGCGATCCGTCCCGCGGTTGACCATTGTAATTCCAAGGGAGAGGAATCGGGAACACAGAGATAATTATCCGTCCAGCCATGCTCCACCGGCTCCGCAGGTTCCGTGATTTGCGTACAGTGCATTCCGGCAATGGGTCCCGCCGACGACCAGCGAATCCCGAAGTCTTCTACAGAACAGAGATAATTATCCGCCCACGGGGCTGGGTCCGCTGGTTCATTGACCTGTACACAATGCATGTTGGCCCGCGGCCCCGCCATCGACCAAACCAAAGAAGGCCCCGGGACAATGGAGATGGTCACTGAGTCGCTACTGGACACTCCTCTGCCATCGGTCACTTTCAGCGTAATCGTATGCTGGCCAGGAGTCTCCAGTTTATGGTAAAAATAATTTCTGCTTGAGACGACGGCTCCATCCACCGCCCATTCAAGTTTCAATTCCTCGTTCTTGGGATTCGCTCCCACACTGGCCAAATTGACGGTCAGCGGGGCCATACCACCCCGAGGCTCGACATAGATCCGAGCAACTGGAGGTCTCTTAAAAAAAGGCAGCCTCGGCAAGAACAACCAAGCGAGGAGCAAAACGATACCGCCGGCAAGAATCCCCAATAACCACTTTTTCATGGACACCTTATCTCCGCAAAAAGACGAGCGACTCAATAAACGATGAGCGGTTTGATGACGTTATCTTCCTTGGTCTCCATCATATGGAAGGCCCGCTCGACCTCGGCAAAGGAGAACCGGTGGGTGGTCAACAGGGTGGGATCGACCCGGCCGGTTTCAAGCAGCCGCAACAGACGGGTCATCCGTTCCCGGCCGCCCGGGCACAAAGCGGTACGGATCTTTTTATCACTCATTCCCAGACCGAATTCCATCAGGGGAATCTGTAACATCGTGCCCGCCTCACCGTGGTAGCCAACGTTAGAAATGACCCCGCCCGGCTTGGTCGCCTTGATGCAGTTCTCAAAAGTCGTGGGATGTCCCAGCGCCTCAATCGCGGCATCGACACCGACTCCGCCAGTGAGTTGCTTGATCTGCTCCACCGGGTCACCCTGGGTGGGATCCACCACCACATCAGCGCCGACCCGTTTGGCCAGGGCCTTGCGGTCCGTTTTTGACTCAACAGCAATCACCAGCCCAGCACCAAGGAGCCGCGCAGCCATAGTAGCACACAAGCCGACCGGCCCCTGGGCAAAAACGGCGACCGTCCCACCCACCGGAATCTCGGCGTTCTCCGCGCCGGCCAAACCCGTGGTCAGCATGTCGGTGGTATAGAGCGCCTGTTCGTCTTTTAGCGTCCGCGGAATAGGGGCGAGATTGTAGTCGGCGTCGTTGACCAAAAAGTATTCCGCTAGATTGCCATCGCGCTGAACGGTAAACTTATAGCCGCCGAGCATCCCGCCACATTGGGAGCTATAGCCGCGCTGACAATACTCACAACGGCCACAAGGGGTGATGGCGCACACCGCCACCCGATCGCCTTCTTTGCAGAGTGTGACGTTGGCGCCGGCCTTATAGACCACCCCGACACTTTCGTGGCCGAGCACGCGACCGGCGGGGAGAGGGATCACGCCGCGGACAGTATGCACGTCTGAAGTGCAGATGAGGGAGGCGGTGGTTTTGATCACCGCGTCGTTGGGACCCGGCTCCGGCATCGGCTTGTCAATAACGCCGACTTTGCCAATCTCTAAGAATGCAAGTGCTTGCATGGGTTTCTCCTTTGTGTGGAAACTTCGTTACGAAGCGCGTAGAGCTATCGGGGTTTGCTTTGGATGCACCCAGACTTCTGCCTTGGCCAGTAACGGCACAACCTGTTCGCCAAAGCGTGCCATTTCTTCCCACATAGGGTTGAACGTATGTTCGGCGAGCAGCACGGTGGCAAAGCCGATCTCTTCGGCAAGAAGCGTGAGTTGACGGGTGTAGTCGAATGACGCGTTCTGGGTTTCGGGGTGTTTGGAGATGATCCAGTTACCATAGACCGGCGCCCAAAAGCCCAAGCGCATGGTTGCGTTCGCAGGATGATTGCTCTTCTCCACTGACGTGCTTCCCTCAGCGTCGCCCGCGCGTTCAACGTTCTCAGTTTCCCCGATGAATCGCGGTGGCAGCTCAAGATAGCCAAAAGCCGTCTTGTACTCAACGTCTCCGAACAACGCGGTTCGTTCGCTCAAGCGCACCACATGACCTTGGTCCACAATCAGCGTAGCGTGCGCTGTGCGCCCGCCCGCACCGCAACCCGCCTATTTCCGTACGCATGGCGTACGCTACTGAGCTTCGGCAAAGGCCAGCGCCGGTTGACCGCAGATCACATCGGCAGTTCGTATAGGCGCGCATAAACGAGGTTGCTAGTCGATAGCCCGTCTTAGCAGGATGCGGAAAAACTCCGCGTTCACCTGGTTCGACGAGACTCACCACAGGCTTCGACAAGCCTGTCCTGAGCGAAGTCGAAGGACTCAGGGCGAACGGGATGGGCATTGAAATCGCTGGTAATTTTCCGTTCGCGCTGAGCCTGTCGAAGCACTAAATCAGACAGCACAAGATTGGCACAGTCCTGTAGGGGCGATCCTTGTGATCGCCCTCAGGGAGGCCGCAAACAATAGGGCGAATACAAGATTCGCCCCTACCAAAGGTGTCGTGCAATGTCCCAATGTCATGCATTCTGGTTTAGGACGGCTTTTTCAGCAGCCTGTTATGTGCTCAACGCCTTTCGGCATCTCAGATGAATTCGCGCGTGAGAAAAGTCTGCTTGCGCGAGCCGTGTGGTGGAGTACTCAACGCCTTATGTGAGGTTATATTGACTCAATTTTCAATTGGTCAAAGACCTAAAAATGCCGCCGGTTGTTGGTGAAAAGCGTGAGGTCGTAATGTAAGCAGGTGGCTGCGATGAGAGTATCGAAATCACCAACGAGCCGTCCTTCTTTCCTGAGG
>JBGPOI010000037.1:0-18680 GCA_041487975.1 Binatia bacterium
GGTGATGCGAGAGTTCGCCGAGAAAGTGCAAGAGGCAGTCGGCTAAATTGGCCTCGCTTACCGAAACTCTTCCAAGTCCAACACCTCAGAACAGTCCTGAAAACAGGAGGGCATTGCGGCGTGCTTGGCGCGGATTTCCGTAGCCGCTTGGTTCGCGGCTTGCAGCCGCTCCTCGTACTCTTCCACTTTTTTGTTGTGGACAGACTCGGCTTGCGCTCGCTGTCGCGCCGCGCGGGTCTCCGCCTCCGTGGCCTTTTGGTACTGCTCGACACTGCGGGAGACTTGGTCAGGCCCCGCGTGCCTACTCGAAGACACGTTGTTCCACCGCGTGAGTGCCTTTTTCGTCTTGAGTTTTTTCTTGTACTCCCGTTGGCTTTTCCACCCTGCCTTCGCCTCACGCTCTTGGATGGCTTGTGCCTGGTTTTGCAGGGCCTCGCAGAGGGTCAGAAGATGGCGGCATTCTGCAGCTTCATCCGGGAGAGTCGCCGCAACGGTGGCAGGGTCGGCATGGCCCAGCGTGGGCAAAAGGAGCCTGATCCCTACTAAGCAGGCAGGAAGCATGATGCGGTTCATATCAATCCTCCTTCGCTGATTACCCGTAGTCCCCTCAGAAAATGTCAGACCAAGAAGGCAAAGAGCCCGAGCAGTGTTCAGCAATTGCGCTCTTGTCGCCAGACATTACGCATGGTCGTCAGTGTAACCGGGATACCGCCCCTCGCCAAGGCAGCCCGTAGCGAGGGAGGTTCCCTAAGGAAGCAGCGAAGCGGTTAGATTATACTCTTTTCGGCTCGTTCGTTAGCAAACCGTTGGCAAGTGACGTAGTCACTAACAGGGGTCAGAAAGGCGAAAGCCCGGAAGTCGTTTGCACTCACCACCAGAACAATTTTCAGAACGACCAAAATGTTGCTAAAATATTCTTCCTAAGAACGTCCCCTGCGGCTGTGGTCGCTTCACCTGCCTCGTCCTTCTGGTGAGACTCCTCCGCGGCTGGTCGGTAACGGTATTGCTGCTCCTCGAGTTGCGCGCAGGGAGAGGCTTGATCCGGACCCTGCTGACTCCCGGCTCGATCATCCCTAACTTGCGCGCCGCCCCATGCGAGAGATCAATCGTCCGTCCACGGACAAAAGGACCTCGATCGTTAATACGGACCTGCACCGATTTGCCGTTGGTTAGGTTGGTGACCTCCACCCGAGTGCCGAGCGGCAGCGTGGGATGGGCAGCGGTGAGGGCGTTCTGGTTATAGATCTCGCCACTAGCAGTGGGTTGGCCATGAAACCCTGGCCCATACCAGGAGGCAAGCCCGAACTGCTGAGTGTGGGGATGGGCAGGGATGGGAGCGGAGCCCGGAGGTTGTGGTGGCCGACGGCTCAGGCTACTTGCACAACCGCTCATCAGCAGGGAAAGCGACAATCCCACCAACAAAGGAAGATAGAGCACGAGGGGAGAAAAGAGCATAACAGAAAGCGTATTGTAACACTTCACCACGAGCTTCCGCCCTGGTCTCGCTGCCGGCGAGTTTCTCCACCGGGAGCATAGCAGTGCCGGCAGACAAATTCCTTACTGGTCCGACGGTCATATTGCCAGAAGGAGACTACTCTGAAAACTGAGCTTGACCAGACCCTTGTCGGTACATTCATTAACAAACATCAACAAACGGCCTACTCGTTGGCGTAACGTATAAAGGCGAAAGCCCCGAGGCGCTTGACCTTCAGGGCTTTCAGAGGTTGCGGGGCTAGGATTTGAACCTAGGACCTCGAGGTTATGAGCCTCGCGAGCTACCGAGCTGCTCCACCCCGCGCAGGAAGGAAAAGAAAACGACACAGCGCGCTGTGTCGTTCGCAGTTGTATGTACAGGGGGCTGCTGTCGAAGTCAAGCCGGGGGCACGGCCAAGGATGCGGCAGTACGCTTGAGTGCACGAATCTCCGTTGGGGTGAGCGGTCGATACGCGCCAACTGGCAGGCCGTCCAGCACAAGCGGACCAAAGCGCACGCGCACGAGTTTCTCGACCGAGTAGCCAATCGCCGTGCACATGCGCCTGACCTCGCGGTTGCGCCCTTCGCGCAAAGTCAGTTCTAACCAGGTTTTCGTCTCGCTCGCACGCAAGATCTGCACAGTAGCCGGCGCAGAAACGGTGCCATCTTCCAAGCGGACGCCTTGACGCAAAGCCTGCAACACTGCGGGAATCGGCACGCCACTGACCTTAGCATGATAAGTCCGCGGGAGTTGATAGCGGGGATGCAGCAAACGCTCAGTGAGTTCTCCATCATTGGTGAGCAACAACAGACCGGCTGAAGCGTAGTCGAGCCGTCCGACCGGGAACACTCGCTCATGCACGCCGCGCAGCAGATCACGCACGGTCGGACGACCTTGCGGATCTTTGAGGGTGCTCACCACACCGACGGGTTTGTGCAGCAGGAAATACAGCGGACTGGAGGGAACACCAACAGGCTGGCCATTGACCAGGATGCGGTCATGCCGCGGATCCGCCGTCGTCCCGAGGCGAGTGATCGTCTCCCCATTCACCTGCACTCGCCCCTGCTGAATCAGGGTCTCCGCCATTCGGCGCGAGGTCACTCCCGCTCGGCTGAGAATCTTGTGCAGGCGTTCCGCCTGCGTCGGTTTCGCCATAAGGATTAATTGTTGGCTCATGAAAATCAGGCAAAGGTGGTAAACTGGCCAAGTCGCTGAGGCCAAAAAGTTCGAGGAACTGCGGGGTGGTACCGTAGACCCAGGGCCGGCCCGGGACATCTTTTCGTCCCATCACCCGGAGGAGTTTTTTGGTCAGCAACGAGTTGAGTACCCCGTCCACATTCACCCCACGCACCGCCTCGATCTCGATCTTGGTAATCGGCTGACGATAGGCAATGATTGCCACGGTTTCGAGCGCCGCCCGGCTGAGTCGATTGGGCTTCTCGCGCACGAGCGTCTTGACGTAGTCGGCGTATTCCGGAGCCGTGCGGAACTGATATCCGCCAGCCACCTCAGCCAGGACGATGCCCCGGCCTGGAGCAGTACACTCTTCGCGGAGCAGTGCCAGCGCGGGCTTCACTTCAGCCTGAACGACACCGATCAGCTCTGCCAGGCGACGCAAGGATAGCGGCGTCCCTGAAGCAAACAGCAAGCTCTCGGCAATAGCCTTGATCTCGGGGGTCGTCATAGCCGTTCCAGCGACTCGGGCAGAGGCGCATCAGCACTGACTGCCAGGGTCATCATAATCGGACCAAAGGGTTCTTCTTGCCGGAGATGGATCATGCGCGTGCGGACCAGTTCCAGGATTGCCAGGAAGGCGACCAGGATTTGCAGCCGCGTTACTCCCAGGGGGAACAAGTCGGTGAACACAACCTCCATCCGCTCGCGCAACGTGTCGAGGACGAAGCAGAGCTGTTCGCGCAGAGACACCTGTTCCAAGATTACCCGGTGGACAACCTCGGAAGCAGCATGCTTAAGCACTTCTTGTAATGCATCAAGCAGGTCGCCAAGAGAGACATCATAGACAACATCAGCTTCGTTATCCGACTCGTCAAGCAAGGGCGCGCGGGCAAAGACATCGCGGTCAAGCAGGTCCTGTCGGTTCAATAGGTCCGCGACTTCTTTGAAGCGCTGGTATTCGAGCAGTTGCCGGACCAGCTCGGCACGCGGGTCCTCCCCCTCTTCTTCCTCGGTCGTGTCATCCCCAGGCAACAGCAAACGTGACTTCAGGTGCAAGAGGGTTGCGGCCATCACCAGATATTCGCCAGCCACATCCAAGTCGAGTTGCTGCAAGAGATCGAGATAGGCGAGGTACTGATCGGTGATAGTCGCTACGGGAATGTCGGACACCTCGAGCTCGTTTTTCTTTACCAAGTGCAGCAACAGGTCGAGCGGCCCTTCAAAGATGTCGAGTTTGACACGATAGGACATAAGCACACCACCCACCCCCTCAACAGTCAGCCATTCATTCTTTCCTCGTCACAGCAGCACGTGTAGCAAAAGTGCGGTCATCGGATGCAGGAGACGGTCGAGGACTCCGCTCATCAGCAACACCATAATGATGAGCATGCCATAGGGTTCCAGCCGCGCGAGAGCCAGGGCCGAGGACTGTGGTAACAAACCAGTGGCAACACGACCGCCGTCAAGCGGCGGGAGAGGCAGCAGATTGAACACCGCCAGGCCCACATTCATGAGCACGCTGTACTGCGCCATTCGCGCAATCACGACCAGGTTGCTGGTCAGGAAGTCGTTGTCCGGGATCGGCAGCGACAGCAGCACCCGTACAACCATTGCCGAGATGCCGGCGAGCAGCAAATTCATCACTGGCCCCGCCAGGGCGACCAGCACCATGCCGCGACGCGGATTGCGCAAATTGAGGAAGTTGACCGGCACCGGCTTCGCATAGCCGAACAAAAACGGCGCGCCGCCAAAGAGCAGCATTAGCGGCAACACCACCGTACCGAAGAGATCGATGTGAGCAAAGGGATTCAGGGTAAGCCGCCCCAAGCGCGCGGCAGTCGAGTCACCGAGGCGGTAAGCAACATAACCATGAGCCACCTCATGCAGCACCACCGCCGCTAAGATAGGCACAGCCCAGAGGGCAATCCGTTGGATATAAGGCGCGAGCGCTTCCATGTGTGGTAGTGTATAGGCTCCTTAGCAAGGAGACAAGGCGATCCTTTGCCGCTGAATAGGAACCCCCTGCCTCTTTGGCGAACGCCCCTGAGGCAACTGCTTCCATTGCTAGCTCTAACCCTCGCTTCATTTTCTCCTTATTTACTTCGCGCAGCTCTCTTTTCGCGGCACTCTCGTGTGCAGGACTAGCAGACCAGCACCTTTCCAGGTAGGAAAGATCTTATCCCACTGAGGAGGTAGTTTCTATGGAACGACTCCAGGTCTATCACAACCCCGGCTGAGGGCAGTCGCGTGGAGCGCTCGATATTTTGCGCGAGCGCGGCGTCGAGTTCGACGTTATCGAATACTTGAAAACACCTCTCGATCGAGCAGGCTTTGAACGGATCATGAATATGCTCCCCAATCCGCCCACAGATCTGGTGCGCAAGGACAAAAATTTTGAGGCCTTGGGCCTCGATGCCAACAACTACGTGACCAAAGAGGCGGTAATCGCTCTGTTGCTCCAGCACCCGGTGCTAATGCAACGGCCGATTATTGTCAGAGGACAGAAAGCGGTGCTGGCCCGCCCGTCAGAGAAGGTGCTGGAGTTATTGTAAGCAGTCGTCAGTTGTTAGAGAAGCCAATAGAGGCTTTAGGCTAGAGGCCTGAGGCTAAAGGGAAACTCTCTGAAGCCTATAGCCTCTCCGACCAGCGTGTGCGCTGTCGCCGAGATTACGCACACACGCACCAGATCTCCAGGCCGGGCGCCGTTGCCAGGGAACACCACCGTCTTGAACTGGCCGCTCTTGCCGGCTAGCCAACCTTCCGGGCGCTTGGCCGGGCCTTCGATCAAGACCTCCACGGTCTGACCAAGAGTTTGCCGGTTGATCTCAGCGGAGATGCGCTCCTGCAGGGCAATGATCTCCTGCAATCGCCGACCCTTCTCTTCTTCCGGCAACGTCTCGCCCCATTTGTAGGCTTTGGTGCCTTCGCGGGCTGAATATTTGAACATGAAGGCCGAATCGTAGCGGACCTCGGCCATGAAATCGTAAGTCGCGCGGAAGTCAGCCTCCTCCTCTCCGGGAAACCCAACAATGATGTCGGTCGAGAGCGCCAGCCCGGGCACGGCTGCGCGCAGGCGTTCAACCAGAGCGGCGTACTGCTCAACGGTGTAGCCGCGCTCCATGCGTTCCAGCACCCGATTCGATGCCGCTTGTAACGGCAGATGCAAATACGGCGCGACCTTGGGACAGGTTGCCATCGCTGCGATGACTCGCTGGCTCATGTCCGAGGGGTGCGGCGAGGTGAACCGGATACGCTCGATGCCGTCGATCTCGGCTGTCCTGAGCAGAAGAGCAGCGAAATCGCAGTCCCCGTCTCGATAGGCGTTGACGGTCTGGCCCAGGTAAACAACTTCCCTGTATCCCTGGGCAGCCAACTCTCTGACCTGCGCTAACAAGGCGTTGACAGGAACACTGCGTTCACGACCGCGGACATAAGGCACGATACAAAAAGTGCAGAACTTGTCACAGCCGCGCATCACCGTCATCCAGGCGCGGATTCCTTCCCCGCGGGCTGGGATAACGTCCGCGTAGGTTTCATCGCGGTCCAGGCGGACTGAGACTAGCGGTTCGTCTTTATCTGCCTGCGCCAGCAGGACAGGCAGGTTGCGATACGCATCTGGTCCGAGGACGAGGTCGAGAAATGGCGCCTGGTCGAGCAACCTCTCGCGGTGATGTTGTGCCATGCAGCCGGTCAGGCCAAGGAGCACTCCCGGCCGTCGGGTCTTATGGCGGACGAGTTCCCCAAGCCGCCGCAATACTCGTTCCTCGGCGTGCTCGCGGATCGCGCAGGTATTGAGTAAAATCACGTCGGCTTGAGCTGCGACCTGAGTCGGTTCGTAACCGTGAGGTTTCAACAAACCGACGATCAGTTCGGTATCCGCCAAGTTCATCTGACAGCCGTAGGTTTCGATGTAGACTTTGCGCATCTCCATACCAGCCTTCGTCGAGTGCCCAACCGGAATCGAGGTTTTCTTGTAGCCGCTCCCAGTCGCCAAGGCAATGGCTTCGTTGCGAGCCCTAAGAGGGGATGGTACATAGTGAGTACTCATTACTTTTATTGAAGGAGGCAGCGCGAGTGGCCAAACAACCCAGTTTCCAGCAGCTCGAAGCATCGTTGCTCTACTGCCCCCGTTGTCGCCAAGCGATGCCGGTGCGCAAAAAGCTGCTGTTGATCCTGCCCCAAGGCAACAAGTTCGAGTATCTCTGCACCACCTGCTCCTCAACCTGTGGTGATAAAATCGAACCCGACGACCCGAAGCCGCGCGTCCTCATGTAGCTCCATCCCATGAATACTCCCGAACGTATCATCTCCTTGCTACCCAGCAGCACAGAAATCCTCTGCTCTCTCGGCCTGCGCGACCGCTTAGTCGGGGTGTCACACGAGTGCGATTTTCCTGCCGAGGTGATCGGTCTGCCGGTCCTGACCGAGCCGAAGCTGAACCCACACGGTCCCAGCGCCGCGATTGACGCCCGCGTGCGCGAGATCGTACGGGAAGGACTGAGCGTCTACCGTATCAACACCGAGGTGCTGCAACAGCTTCAGCCTGACCTGATCGTTACTCAGGACCAGTGCGAAGTCTGCGCCGTGTCCCTTCCTGAGGTCGAAGAAGCAGTGCGTTGTTTCCTCACTCCGGGTGTCCAAATTGTCTCTCTTAAACCCCAGCGACTGGGTGATATCTGGCAGGATATTCGCCAAGTCGGTCAAGCGACCGGCCAGGAAGCAGCGGCTGAAGAGGTATTGAGAGGAATTAAGCGACGATTGTGGAAGCTGGAGCAGAAAACCCGTCATACGCGACGGCCGCGCGTTGCCTGCATTGAGTGGATCGATCCCTTAATGGCTGGAGGCAATTGGCTTGCTGAATTAGTCGAGATCGCCGGCGGGGAATATGCCTTTGCTGCTGCCGGCATGCATAGCCCGCAGATCACCTGGCAGGCGTTGGTCGAGTATCAGCCCGAAGTGATCGTCCTCATGCCGTGTGGCTTCAAAATTCCCCAAACCCAGGCGGACCTCCCGACGTTGACAGCCCACCCGCAGTGGCAAACCTTACCGGCGGTGAAAGCGAACAGAGTGTTCGTGGCGGATGGCAATGCCTATTTCAACCGACCAGGTCCACGAATTGTCGAAAGCGCAGAGATTTTAGCGGAGATCCTGCACCCGGAGGAATGCGCCGGGATGGCCCCGGCTGGGGCGTATGCACGGATGTAAGCAGTGTTGAGGTATGAGTGTTGAGGTATGAGTAATGAGGACTGAGTCAACAACTTTCTTGTTGTTCGTGCGGTTCTACTCAGCCCTCAGTCCTCATTACTCGTTACTTATTATTCCCTTGGCACCACAACCTTGATCGTACCTGTGCGGAATTCCTGTCCGCGCTCTTTCACCAGTTGTGGATAAGTGTGGTAAAACTGCCCGCCCAAACGTAGGAACGACTCGACGTCGGTTTCTTCCAGGTCGAGGTCCTCAACCGCCTTGGCTGCTTCTTCTTTGGTCTTGGCTGCCATCAGGGCGTCATAAATCAATCGAGTGTCGGGGATCTGAAAATCCTCTCGGCTTGGTACGGCGTCGCGGTTCCGTACGCTCTCCGGGTAGTATTCCAGAAGATAGCGGAGCGCTTTCAGTTCATGTCGCTGCTGGTCAAGTTTCTTGATTGTTGTGACCATGGGAATTCCTCCGTAGGGTTGCGATTTTATCGGAGCGGGATATACATAAGAGTCTATGGCGGTTAGCGAACATAAAGACAAGGCCCACCGCAGTGTCCGTTGCGCGGTGATCACGGCCAGCGACACGCGTACGGAAGAAACCGACACCAGTGGCAAGAAGATCAAAGAGTTGCTGGCGGCGAACAATCACTCGGTGGTGGCTTATCAAATCCTCAAAGACGAGCCGGTGCAGATCACCGCTGTCGTACGTGCGTTACTAGAACGACACGACGTAGATGCCATTATCATAAATGGCGGGACCGGCATCGCGCCGCGAGATACCACCTTCGAAGCGGTCCAGGGACTTTTGGAAAAAGAGATTAGCGGTTTCGGCGAACTCTTCCGCATGTTGAGCTATCAAGACATCGGCTCGGCTGCCATGCTGACTCGTGCGACTGCCGGTGTGGCAAAGGGGAAAGTCGTGGTTTCCTTGCCTGGCTCGACCGGTGCAGTGGAGTTGGGGATGAGCAAACTCATCCTGCCTGAGCTTGGCCACATGTTGTTTCTTTTGCAAGGCGAACGGCATGCGCATTAGGCTGCGTTATTTCGCTTCTCTGCGCGAACGTCTGGGCCGGACCGAGGAAATTCGTGAAGTTCCAGCCGGAGCAACCATAGAAACAGTGTGGGAGATGCTCAAACGCGAACGGCCCGAATTGGCTGCGATTGAGCGTTCTCTCGCCTTTGCCGTAGCGCAGGAATACGTTGACAAGACCCACCCCCTCCAAGATAATGACGAACTCGCTTTCATCCCACCGGTGAGCGGGGGCAGCTATGACTGACAAGCAGCATCACATTTTCTGCAAGCTCACTCAGGACCCGATCGAGCTGCGGGAACTAACTGACTTCGTTGCTGATCCAGGCGCCGGCGCGATGACGACGTTTATCGGCGCCACGCGCAACACGAATGATGGACGGCAGGTGATCCGCCTGGAGTACGAGTGCTATGCCGGCATGGCCGAGAAAGAAATGGTCAAGATTGCCGCAGAAGTTCTCGCTCGCTGGCCGGTCATCAAGATCGCCATGATCCACCGCCTCGGCCGGGTCGATATCGGTGAAGCCAGCGTGGCGATCGCTGTCTCTTCAGGCCATCGCCACGCGGCCTTCGAAGCGTGTCACTATGCGATCAATCAACTCAAGGAAACCGTCCCGATCTGGAAGAAAGAACTCTATGAAGGAGGCGAGCTATGGATCGGCTCGCAGACCGGCATGACCGGCTCGTTCCAGAAGGTGCAGGAGGAGGACAGGACGTGAGAAACATTCGTAAGGCAGTGCATGCAGGCTATTGCTGGGGAGTCGAGCGGGCCCTCGATATCGTCAACCAGACCGCGGAAACCCACAAAGAGGTGCCGGTGCGCACGTTGGGACCCATCATTCACAATCCCCAGGTCGTGCAATCGCTCGACGACAAAGGCGTGCATTCGATCGACTCTCTCGACCAGCTGCGGGAGGGCGGCACGGTCATCATCCGCACGCACGGCGTCGCGCCCGAGGTCTATGAGCAGGCTGAGACCAAGGGCCTCACCGTCGTGGATGCGACGTGCCCGCTCGTGACGCTGGTACAGAACAAAGCCAAGCAACTCGTCAATGAAGGCTATCACCTGGTGATCTTCGGCAATCCCAAGCACCCTGAAGTCATCGGCACTCTCGGCCATGCCGGCGGCAAGGCCACAGTGATCGAGAAACCGGGAGATGCCCGCACAGCAAAGCTGCCCAAGAAGGTCGGCGTCGTGGTGCAGACCACCCAGGAAACTGAGCTCGTGAGCGAACTCCTGTCGCACTTAGCACCCCGCTGCAAAGAGATCAAGGTGTTCAACACTATCTGTAACCCGACCATCGAGCGTCAGGATGCGGCGCGTGAATTGGCGCGCGATGTACAACTTATGATCGTCGTGGGCGGCAAAAACAGCTCCAATACGCGCCACCTCGCCGATGTCTGCCGCGAGGAAGGCGCCACGACGTATCACATCGAGGAACCGACTGAAGTTGAGCCGGTCTGGTTTACCAACGTCCATGAGGTCGGCGTGACGGCCGGCGCCTCGACCCCGGGCTGGCTCATGGACCAGGTTATCACCCATATCCACGAACTCGAACAACACGACCTTCTTCCCGTCTGACCATGAAAGAACTGCACACCCTTGGTCTTGTTGGTTCCGGTCAGATGGGCGCCGGGATTGGCCAGGTTGCCGCCCAGGCCGGGTTTTCGGTCCTCCTCTACGACGTGACTCCGCAGATCGTGAATCGGGCGTTGGAAAACATCCAGCGTGGGTTGGTGCGTCTCACTGAACGCGGCAAGCTCTCAGCTGAAGAGCAGCGGGCCATCACTGGTCGCTTGCGTGGCACCGCGAACCTCGCTGACTTGCGTGATGCAGACCTCATCATCGAGGCCGCACCGGAAGACTACGAAATCAAAAAAGCGATCTTTCAACAGCTCGATCAAATCGCCCGGCCGGAAGTGATCCTCGCCAGCAATACCTCGTCGATCTCGCTCACCCAACTCGGTGCGGTTACCAAGCGGGCCGATCGGGTCATCGGCATGCACTTCATGAACCCCCCGGTTGTCATGCAGCTTGTGGAGATCGTACGCGGCCTGGTGACTTCCGACGAGGCCTTGCAAGTCGTGGACGCCTTGGCCAAGAAAATGGGCAAGACCACCATTCTGGCCAAGGACTACGCGGGTTTCATCGTCAACCGTATTTTGCTGCCGATGATTAACGAGGCCATCTATGCCCTGTACGAAGGCGTGGGGGGAGTCGAGGACATCGATCAGGGGATGAAGCTCGGCACCAATCAGCCCATGGGTCCCCTGGCGCTGGCTGATCTCATCGGCCTCGATACCTGCCTGGCCGTGTTGGAACGACTGCACCACGGCCTCGGTGACGATAAGTACCGCCCTTGCCCATTACTGCGTAACTATGTCGCTGCCGGCTACCTGGGCAGGAAGACCGGCAAGGGCTTTTACGACTACGGCAAAGCATGAGTAGAGGCGAGGCATGCTTCGTCTTTGCCTCGTACTGCTCCTCCTCGCTGTCCTCACTTCCACCGCATCCGCTCAACCCCACTCAGCCCCAACCTTTACAGTGGGCCCCTAGAAAAGTAAGGGCGCACGGCTGTGCGCCCCTGCAAGGTGGTTGCGGATCGGGCCTACGCCGCCAAGCGCCGGCTGCCCTGAACCGCCGGTGCTGACGGGTCCATGCCGAAGCGCAGTTTAGGGAGGTCAGTGTCGCCATGACAGAAGGTCGCGGTCATGGGGTTGGTGCAGCGCAGGCGGCCATCTCCGCCCCAGGCATCTGCCTGTAGTGAGAGCAAACGCGGCTTGCCACGCTCGGCGTTGTGGAAAACATACTCGGGATCGACCTGCACGATCACTAGCGTTTCCTTGCCGTTCTCCATGATCCGAGCCAAGTGAAGACTGTCGAGATAGGTCACATCCGAGCCGGAGATCTGCTCGGGGTTTTCCAACTCCATCTCCAGGATTGTCTGCCCCCCACGCACGACCTGGCCGATGACACGGTCATGGCGCGGATCGATAGTGAGAGTCCCCAGATCGACAGTGAAGCCCCAGCGAGCACGCAGTTCTGCCGCAGCCTGTTCCGAGTTCGTGTACGCTCCCAGCAGATAGCCGCGCGGCCGGATGCCCGCCCGCACGACCAAACGCACCTGCGCTAGCGCAAATGGCCCCACCGGGCTGGTGGGAAACCGCGCCACCGACAGCGTAGCATAGGGAGGAATACTTGGGTGCAGCGCTGGCGGGACCAGCCATTCGGCCGGCCCCTCGACGACCTCGAAGCTGAGTTGCAGGATCTCCGCGTTTTTCAGTTCCCAGACCTCGGTGCCGAAGCCGTTCATCAGCGGCGCCCGGGCAGCCGCGGCCTGCACATCTTGTTTTCCGAACAACGGCATTAGCGGCCTCCTCCGGCAGCGACGCGGGCCGGTTGCGACTCGGCAAAGGCCGGCATCACTTCCTTGGCGAAGAGGCGCAGACTATTCAGCAACTGCTCCTGCGGAATGATCTCGGCTGCGTTTAGCATGAAACTGACCCGGTCGGCGCCGCAGGCTTCCCACTTCTTCAGCTCTTGGATGAGGTGCGCCGGATTGCCGACCGCGATCCCCTCAGGCGCTTTGCCTAGCTCGCCGGGGCTCGACGCCTGCCGCCGCAGCGACGGGAGCAAACCGGCCGAAGGATAAGACTTGGTCGGATAGGCTTCCTTGGCCATGTCGAGTTGCGCGGCCAGATAGTTGAAGTGCTGAATCATGCGCATGCCGATCTTGGTGCCGGTTTCACTCTCCTCGTGACAGAAAAGGAAATTGACGGTGTTGACCTGGTTGTTGACGAACCCGCCCACCGGGTTGCAGTTCTGGATGCGTCGGCGGTACTCTTTCACTTTTGCTTCTTGCTCGGCAAAAGTGGTGAAGGACACTCCCAGGCTGCCAATACCACGGTCTGCGGCGTCTAACTCGGTGCCCGGACTGGTCACCGCCACCCACATCGGCGGATGCGGTTTCTGGTAAGGCTTGGGCAGAACGGCACGAGACGGCATCGAGAAGTATTTACCCTCGTAGCTAAAGCGCTCCTGCATCCACATCTTGGGGATACAGTGGACGAACTCATCCCAGCTCTTCTTGGTGTCATCCGGGTTAACGCGGAACCCGCCTAACTCAGTCCAAGTCGCAGAACGGCCGGTGCCAAACTCCAGGCGGCCACCCGAGAGAATGTCGAGTACCGCGGCACGTTCGGCGATACGGATCGGATGGTTGAATTCGGGCACGCAGATGACGATGCCGTGTCCTACGTGGATGTTCTTGGTCTGCATCGCGCAGGCGGTGAGGAACAGCTCCGGCGCTGAGCAATGGGAATACTCTTCGAGGAAATGGTGCTCGACGGCCCAGACTTGATCAAATCCCAACTCGTCGGCCAGCCGCACTTGTTCAAGCGCGTTCATGTACACCTTGCGCTCGGCTTCTCTGTCCCAAGGTCGAGGGACGGACAATTCGTAGAAAATGCCAAATTTCATGGAGTCCTCCTTTCGTTACGTCTGTGGCAGTGCGCTCTAGAGGCACAGACCTCCACATTTAGCGCATTTAGGGGATGGGGGTAAAGAGGTGAGCGAGTAATTCAATGACGGTTACATCAAGGGGCATGCTTGAGATTTGTTTCGCCCTCCCTCTTCTAAGGTATCGGAATCCTTGAAGATATGACGATATTCAGACTTTTATCCAGAACGATTCTGGGAAAATTCTGGGATTTTCTTCTTTGTATAAGCGAACAAGGTTCACTATTCAAATCCTATTAGCAGGGAGATGCTAATAGGGTGCTAATAGAAGTCACGGCAGATGGTAGTGTGCCCAGCGGCGTTCACCTTCATGTCCCGATGCACCATGCGTATACATTCCCGACGATATTGCCGTCCTTGTCATAGTCGAGAATTACTCTGGGCTTTTCTTCGTCACTGTCCTCGATGGGTGTGTCGCTGAACACGATGCGGAGCACATCTACCTCGGAATCATAGGTGATTTTCATGACAGCCTCTGACCATCATCGTTGGCTCGCATGCAGGATGGTGAACCCAATGATCTCGTCCCCCTCGTAGCGAATGATCACATCATCGTCTGTGAGTTCGCTATCCGTGGCGTGACTTGGCTTCTTGAAGTTGATGTACAGCACGTCCGCCTCAGCGTCATACGACGACCAGAGCGAGCCCTGAGGAGTTTGTTTTACAACCGGAAGGAGTTTCAAGTATTCCTGAACAGTTGCTAGGGCCATACCTGCTTCCTTTTTTCAAAAGATCGGAGCCTGCGAGTTGAAAACGCAGTGATCACAAAACCATCATCCCCCAATTCACGATAGACAACAACCAGCCATTTGCCATTCTCCAGCTCCCGCAAAGCCAAGAGTTCTCCTACCTTTCCCTCAACGATGCGTTCTGGTTCCGCGACAGTTTGGAGCACCTCCTGCCGCAAGTCAGCTAACTCACCATGCTCCTCGATAATGTGTGCCCAGCGCTCATCCGTCAGCCGGATAGAGGCACCGTTCTTGGACGGGACAATCGAGATCATTAGCTTTACGGTGCCTTTCCCGTCACCTTAACCGCGAAGCGGACAAAAGTGGCGCAACGCCTGATTCTGGTAAGATCTGGCAGTGCTTCGACGATCATCCTTGCATGAATTCTATCGACATATGGGCGACCAGAGTGTTATTGAAACACTTGGTTCAGTCGCGTTTTTGGTTTCCGTATCCTCTCTGCGTTCTTGATCCCCTGAACTCTGACCGGATGCGCTGGCCGTGAAAGAACTGTGGAGATCGCGCGACCGTCAGCAATGAGCCATGCCTCTAGCTCTTCCTCGATACATACCAAGGACACCTGTAACAAATTGACTCCAGCCCTGTAGAGAGAACTGAAAATAGCCTCGCGATCTTCCTTACGACAAGGTTTTTGCCTCTTTGGACGCCAGGGGGGATGGAGATCCCATAGAATCACGACGCGCTCACACCCGTCCCGGAACAATCCGAGAGCAGTACGTCCACATTCAGATAAAAGTTGGTTTTTGGCGCCAAGGGGGATACCGACGATTTCAATACTTGACTGTAGCCTCTGAGCCAGATGTTCGAAGACCTTCCGGTCGCCACCGTCCGGACCCCCCTCACAGATTATCCCGATCTTCATGCACCCGCTTTCCTACGCAACAGATCCATAGTGTACAGCCGTCCAGGTCCGAAATTTTTCGTCCACTCCTGGAGCGATTCTTGATCTGCTGGACGAGTAAAGGTCGGTTCGCCGTTGACGCGATCGACCAAAACGATATGCGACAAGTCCAGAAGATCGAGCAAGTAAGGCGAATGAGTAGTCAGGATGACCTGCGTGCGACCGGATTCGACGGCATTGCGGATCTCGTCTACAAGCAGGTGGATCGTCCGAGGATCGAGACCATTCTCAACCTCCTCAATGACAATCAACGGCGGTGGCGTTGGATGACGCAGCAAGGCAAGCAGGGCCACAATGCGCAGCGTACCGGTCGAGAGGAGCCAGCCTGGCACTTTGAAATCACCCTCGGTCATTTGCAGATAGACCGTCCGTTCCAATTCTGAGGTGAGAGCTGGCTGCAAGTCGCGGGCATAAGGCAAGATGTACTGAAGGGATTCTACAATACCGTCGAAAACTCTTTGGTTGATGTTCCGAATACTCAGGAGATACTCGGCAATGTTAGAGCCGTCTTTTGCCAGCCGAATTGGCCCACCCGTGCGCTTTTGTGGTATTGGCGCTCCCATCGCTTGAGGGATCAACGAGACAAATTGCCACCCTGCAATGAAATCATCCAAATTTCTCCAGAGTATTGACAGCCCTTCCGGAACAGGGAGATGAGGAAAGAGTTTGCTTCTCTGCTTCTCACTTACTGTTCCTGTCGCATCACGAGTGAGCCGAGGTTGGTTTCTTTCATTGAGTTCCTGGTGTTGTATGAAGATTTCGTTTCCCCCAGGCCCCATGTTGATCTGCATCGTAGCACTAAAAGGCCCCTCCTCGGTTCGACCCCGGAGATCGAAACTGATCGGGTTGGTGTAACAAGGTTGCACTCCTCTGACTTCCTGCAATCTGTGAGGAACTCCTTTGTGCCAAATATGTTCAACCCCTCGCCATTGCTGCATGGCCTTGTCCAAACCTTCCTCCACAATTGCCCGGAAAGTTTCCAGCCCTTCGACAATGCTACTCTTGCCTGAGCCGTTGTTGCCAATGAGGACGGTGAGAGGGGTAAACCGGAGAACTCCGCTATCGCGGACAGCTTTGAAGTTTTTCAGCCGGAACGAGCGAAGGGCGGGAGGCTTCATTTAATGAGTCTCCGTTCGACATCGCGGTAGGCATTCTGCGCAGCCACCTTCACCGGCTCCGGCACGAGAGGAAAGGTAGTGAGGATGTGTGTGAACTCCTCTTCGGTGAGACCGTAGAGATGAGCGATCAAACCGTCCAGCTCAGCTCGTAGTTTGGCTCGCTCTGTGGGGTCAGTTACGCGATTGCCCAGACCAACATCCTGTGCCAGCTCGTCGAACTCAGGCGTGGTACAGCTGAGTCTAGCGGCGCGTATTACAATTGGAGCGAAGAGAGAATCTTGCTTTGTCAAGCGAGGAATGGGAAGTTGGTAGATATAGAATATCGTCAGGTTCGCTGAAACTCGTTGACGAAGAGAAAAATCAATGACAAAACTGTTGAATACGGCGGTGACAAATAGTGTGTCCTGAACAGTGAGTGTACCGAAGGCTACATTAATAGAGTGGCCAGAAAAAACTTTTGGTGGTAGCACTACTGCAATCATAGTACGTTGATCGGTATTCCTGGCGATAGCCCTGTACCCTAAGCGATAGCTTTCATAATCTAACTTTCGGCCCGTACCAGAGTCTCGACCTAGCAAGCTGGCCCGCCCCTCTTCTTCAGCTATCCAATAACGCGGCTCACTGAAGCGGTGGTCAAACTGGTGAATCATCTTTCCTTCGTATAGTGGCAGCCACCCTGGGCCAGGTTTTGTCTTGAACAAGTAACTATCATCTGTCATATGGAATTCTCGCCTCAGTGCTATTTCCCATTTGTATTCAATTTTGTTTCCCAGAAAGGGAAAGCGCAGCATCTTCTCGGCGATTCGCACATCAACCTCGTTCTTAAATTCCATTACCGAGAGCGAGTCGGGTGAGAGACGGCGGATGAGATCAACCGACAGGGGTAACGCCCCTTGGTTGGGAAAGTGTTCCAGCTCTCCTACATCAAGGCGCATAAAGGCGGCAGGAAAAGTCTTTGTGCGTCCACCTTTCTCGAACGTTAACACCAAGAATTTATAGCTGCGATGGACGCCTTCGAAAATTTCCTTACGGTTCTCGAAGCAGAATAAACCAGTGACTTCAGTTTGGCCGAAGAGCAGTTCACGCACCTGTTTCGCGCCCAGATCGGTATAGATGCCGCTAGTACTACTTTGTCAAAGTTAGAGTTTGCGTGAGCAATACCGGTCAATGAGCTCCAGTTCGATCAATTCACGAATGGCTTCACAGCGCAGCCATTCGCTCACCCGGCGATGGACCTCCGACAGCGGCACGCGGCGACGGTCCGGGCGAGGGGGAAAAAACGGCCCGCGGCCGACCGTTCCTTTTTCGCTGCTCCCGCTCCCGCCCTTCCAGCCAGACCAGAAAACTGTAGCTCAGCATCACCGTGAGCGCGTGGCGATGAAAGCCATCCCAGCGCCGCCCCTGATACTGATCCCAGCCCAGTTCCGTTTTCCCTTCCTCATGATACTGCTCCACCCCGTGGCGACGATGGGCATACTCGACCAGCACGGCCAGCGGGGTGTGCGCGGGGAAGTCACTCCAGAAATACTTCCCATCTCCGTGCTGGCCCCGTCCGGGGCGTTGCCCAATCAGCCAGCCGACGTGGCGGGTGCCCTCGCCATCCACCCGCCAGCCGCGCAGCGCCAGAACTTTCGCCCGCCACCAGCCTGTGGCGCCTGCGCTCCACGCGAGCGTTTGCCAGTCCTGGAGCGGTTGTCCGGCCAGCGCCTCATCGGCCCGGAGGCTGGGACTGTCCTGCCCACGTCCCAGCGTCACACTGAAATTGGCCCGCACGGCGACCACGTGGCGTTCCTGGCGGGCTTCCAGACCGTTCAGAAAATTGGGATTATCCCCGTAATCGGCATCACAGGTAACGCACGCGTGCTGCACCCCACAGGTATTAGCCTCATCCAGCAGCGCCAGGGCAAGCTCCGCTTTGGTCTGAAAGGCCACCGCCTCCGGGACGTGCGCTTGCGTGCGCCGCGCGGCGTCCTCCGCCCACGCTGGGGGCAGCTACAGCCGCGTCGCCACGGGCCAGGCCAGCGTGCGCTCGGCATAATGACAATTGACCGTGACCTGACAGGTGGTCAGTTTGCCTGCCGTCCCGGTATACTGGCGTGCCACCCCGACCGAGTGCCACCCCTGCTTCTCAAAGCCCGTATCCTCAAAGATGAGCACCCCATCCCCTGCGCTGGGCCGCGTCTGCATCCGGGCGATCCGCTGGCGGTTGAGGGCGGTCTCATCCCAGACCATGTCGGTCAGCAAGTGCTGGAACTGCTGCCCAGTGGTCTCGGGCACGCCCTCCGCCAAGGTGTCGCAGTTTTTGTTGGGGTGCTCGCTAAGCAAGCCGGTGCGATACTGACGCAGGGTCTCTGCACTCGGTCCCTGGGTAAAATGCACCCGCAACGGAGCCAGAAACTCGGCCAGCTCCGGCAGCGGCGCGCGTGGGGCCTGAGGCAACCGCTCCGGCTTCGTGTTCTTGATGCTCATTCTCGTAGGTTATCGCAGATTTACCGACTCTGACAAAGTAGTACTA